>JAOZNY010000070.1 GCA_029933565.1 Bacteroidales bacterium | reverse complement strand
GCCACATGATGAACCTCGAATCGGTAATTACCTACGAGGGAACTCACGATGTACACCTTCTAATAACAGGATTCGACATTACTAGTATTTCGGCATTTGAGTAGTTGTTATTATACTAAATACTATTAAACAGAGTAGTGAATACACTGCCCATGAGTTGCCCACATGAGTTGCCCTGGACTTCAGTCCGGGGATTATTATTATCAATAATAAATTATTAGCAAGTAGAAGAAAAGAAAGTTTGGATTCAACCCAGTATATTTATTTTCCATGTATTAAAACACAGAGATTTTTGTTTGCCCTGCACTAAAGTACAGGGTAACTCATAAATTTGTACTCGTAATTCTCACATCCTAATCTTATCTTCATCCACTTTTACTCCAGGTTTGTAAACTACGCCAATATTGCGTTTAGCATCAATAACAATTGTCATTTCTTCTTTAAACCTAACATGGCGGATAATTTCATTTTCAAAAACAGCCTCCTGTTTGTCAAGCATTTCAATGTCGTAAAAGCCATCTTTAATAAATGGATTGATGGTAAAATAACCTACATTAAACGAAGTTAGGTTTTGGAAAAAGTGAGTGCCCTGACTAGGGTCGATGCGGTAGTTTTCCAAACCCGATTCCACAATTAACCTTGCTGCCGAAATTTGTGACCATTTTACCGGAATGCCCAGCCATGGGTCGCTTGATCCCCATCGCCCCGGGCCCACAAGAATGTAGTTTTTCTTTTGCTCGATAAATTTCTTATTAATTTCATCAACCATTTCTGTGGTTTCCTGATTTCTCGATTTGTCGAAAGTATCTTGTTTTATGTAAACAATATCTTTAATACCATTTACAATTCCATTCCCCAGAGCCGACTTAGAAATTATCAACGAATCGTCTTCTTTAATTTTCTTTTCGTTGAGGTGTACGGTGTCGTAAATACCAACAATTGGTCGTATTTGTAATAGATTGAATTCATAATTATCATACTTATTTTTTGATTTCAGGTCGATGGCAAACTCAATCTCAACAGGTATTCCCATTTCCTTTTCTCCTAGTTTGAGTATTTTGTCAAGTATTTCTGCTAGGGGTAAAGTGCCATGTTTAAGTATTGATGAGAATGTTATTAATTTCTTCCCATCATAATTGTAGGAATCCCTTACCACATTGTCATGTAGGTCGTATGTGGATGATATTTGTTTTATGGATCCATCGTCTTCTGCCGTTTTAATCCTAAGGTTAAGCAAATTACCACTATCATCTCTTGTAAATTTATATTCGTGGAGTTTGCAGTTAAGGGCAAAAAAAGTTTTTTGTGTCTCTCTCAATGCCATATCAGGATTGGAAGTTTGTAAAATCTTTTTAGGATACTTGGGCGAAAATCTTAGCGATCGTCCTCCATCAACAACATATTTGCCTAAACCCAGCGCCAGACTTGCTATGCCATCCTCAGGTTTCTCAGGAGGAATTGGATAGTAGTTTAATGATCTGGCAACTCCCGAAATGGTAGGGTAAAATTTATAATTATAATTGCTTCCACACACTTCCTGAATTACAATGGCCATTTTTTCCTCATCAATAACGTTTGAAGTGGCTTTCATATAGGCCTTGCTATCGGCATAAAATGCCGATGCATAGACTCCCTTTATTGCATCGCGGAGCATTTCAAACAATTTCATGTGATCGTTTTTCGGTTGCGGAAGCATATAGGTATTATAGATTCCTGCAAAAGGCTGATAATGTGAGTCTTCAAGTAGAGATGAAGACCTGACGGCAACAGGTTTATTTATCATCGTTGCAATTGTCATTAGGTCGTCGTAAACATTCCAAGGCATTTTTGCCTCAAGAAAATGTTTGAATATTTCATCATCACTAATGTCGTCAGCCAGAGCAATTGGGTACAACTGGTTGCTCTCCATAAATTCATCAAAAATATCGGTACCAATTACTATGGTTTTGGGTATGCTGATTTCTACTTTGTCAAAATAATTGTAGAGTTGATTTCGCTTAACCAATGAATCGAGGAAGGCAAGGCCTCTGCCTTTGCCTCCAATACTGCCTTTACCAATGCGCGAAATTGTAAAGTATTCATCGAAAGTCTCCCTGTTAAAAGTAGAAATAACACCTCTTGCTTTTGTCATCCTAAAGTTAGAGATTGTGTCGAATATAAATTGTTTTATTTCTTGGCAATCCTCGAAGTCGTTGGATGAGAAACTCTGAAAAAGTTTTGCAATGCTGAAAAGAGCCCTTGCCTTAAGCCATTTTGAAATGTGGTTTCTTTTGATGTGATATTGTAATGAATGGGAGGGGACTTCAAATATTTTATCCTGAAGTTCCCTTAAATTGGCAGCCCATACCAGACCTTGGCCGGTTTCCGGATCCTTGAAAACAAAATCGCCAAAAGCAAAATATTGCTTAATGAATTCTCTAAGCTCATAATTAAGCTTATTTGAGTTTTTATCGAGAAAACCAACTTTGAGCTTTTTTGCCACCGACCGGTTTTCAGGATTCGATGATTGTAGCAGCATGGGGGTCAAAGTGCTATCCTTCTTAATTATTTTGGCCAGTTCAATACCGGCTTTTTTGTCCTTTTTCCCATTACGAAAATAACTTATGTCAGAAATTACACCCAGTAGGTTATTCTTGTATTTTTCATAAAGTGTAATTGCTTCTTCAAAATTGGTGGCAAGCAATATTTTTGGTCTGCCACGAGCACGATTCATCTTTTGGTGTTCATTGAGCCCCTCACGCATAAATGAGAGTGATTGCTTGAAAATAATTTTGTAAATGTTTGGGAGGTAACTCGAATAAAATCTGATATTATCTTCCACAAGAATAATTGTCTGTACTCCAACTTCTTCTACATCATATTCCACATTCATGCGATCTTCAATAAGTTTGATTATTGCAAGCAGAATATCGGCATGCCCCAACCAACTAAAAATATAATCCACAGAAGCCAAATCATGGTTTTCAATTTTAATACTCACTTCACGTGAAAATGGTGTTAAAACCACAATTGGTATTTCAGCATTTTTCTCCTTGATAGTTTCGGTTAGTTTAATGGTGTCACTTTTTTCGACACTCAACATGCAAATTACCAGGTCGATCGATTCTGTTTCCAAAATATTTAGAGACTCTTTTTTAGAAGTTGCCAAAAAGAACCTTGGTGGATACCTAAGGTTTAGCGACATATATTCGTTAAAGATTTGTTCATCAATACGGCCATCCTCTTCAAGCATAAAGGCATCGTAAGCACTTGAAATCAGCAAAATGTGATAAATCCTTTTTTTCATCAAGGATGTAAAGGCATCGTCGGCAAGAAATTGCTTTTGTGCATAAATATCTTTTTTTGAAGGAATCATTTATTTGATGTTTTGATAATATGAATCACTTTTTATCTTCTAATTTGAAATTCAAAAATAGTGAATTTCTCACCGCAACACTTAATTTCATATTATCATTATTTATGGAATGCTGTTAACATCTAAATAGGAGGATAAGTTCTGAATTTTCGCCATTCAACACTCAACATTCAACACTCAACATTCAACACTCAACATTCAACACTCAACATTCCCTCCCCCTAAGTAAATCCCTTAACCCTCTACGTGAAACACGCAAATTTCAATTGTTTTGCAATAAGGTTTAAAAATAGTAGTTAGGTTTGAACAATAATTAATACAAATTCTATTAATCAAAATATTTTTAATATGTCAAACGTATATGAACAAAAGGTAAATGACTTTATGGCTAAAGTTATTGCCAAGAATCCTAGTGAAGTTGAATTCCACCAGGCAGTACACGAAGTAGTTGAATCAATTATTCCTTTTATCGAGGAAAATCCTCAGTATAAAGATGCTAAAATGCTTGAGCGCATGGTTGAGCCTGAGAGAGTAATGATGTTCCGTGTACCTTGGTTAGATGATAAAGGTGATGTACAGGTAAACCGTGGTTTCCGTATTGAAATGAATAGCGCTATTGGCCCTTATAAAGGTGGTCTTCGCTTTCACCCAACAGTAAATCTTGGTGTTTTGAAATTCCTTGCTTTTGAGCAGGTATTTAAAAACTCTTTAACTACTCTTCCAATGGGTGGTGGTAAAGGTGGTTCTGATTTTGATCCTAAAGGAAAATCAGACAACGAAGTAATGCGTTTTACTCAAAGTTTTATGAGCGAACTTTTCCGTCATATTGGGCCTAACACTGACGTTCCTGCTGGTGACATAGGAGTTGGTGGTCGTGAGATTGGTTATATGTTCGGACAGTACAAAAGATTACGTAATGAGTTTACTGGTGTTCTTACCGGAAAAGGTCTTGAATGGGGTGGTTCATTAATTCGTCCTGAAGCTACAGGTTACGGAACTGTTTATTTTGCAGAAGAAATGCTTAAGACACGTGGCGACAGCATGAAAGGAAAAATTTGTGCTATTTCAGGTTCAGGTAATGTTGCTCAGTATGCAACTGAAAAAGCAAATGATTTTGGTGCTAAGGTTGTTACTCTTTCTGACTCTTCAGGTTTTATTTACGATCCACAAGGAATTGATGCTGAGAAATTAGCTTTCATCATGGATCTTAAAAATGTTAGACGTGGCCGTATTAAGGAATATGCCGATAAATATGGTTGTGAATTCCATGCTGGCGAACGTCCATGGGGTGTTAAGTGTGATGTTGCTATGCCTTGTGCTACTCAAAATGAAGTTAGCGAAGAGGAAGCAAAAACACTTATGGCAAACGGTTGTTTCGTAGTTAGTGAAGGTGCAAATATGCCTTCAGTTCCTGAAGCAATTACTGTTTATCAGAATGCTAAAATTCTTTACGGTTTAGGTAAAGCTGCTAATGCTGGTGGTGTTGCTGTTTCAGGTTTAGAAATGAGCCAGAACTCAATGCGTTATAACTGGACACGCGAAGAAGTCGATGCCAAACTTCACCAAATTATGAAAGATATTCACACTACCTGTGTTAAATGGGGTAAAGAAGGTGATTATATTGATTATGTAAAAGGTGCAAATATTGGTGGTTTTGTTAAGGTTGCCGATGCTATGCTAGCTCAGGGAGTTGTATAACAAATCCTTATTTATATAAAAAAAGCCTGCATCAAAATGATGCAGGCTTTTTTTGTGAATATTTTTTATGTGCTTAGTTATATCATTGACAAACCTTTAATTAAACTTGGTAACAACTTAATCTGTTATTTCTTTATAAACAACTATTCCTTCTTCTTCCGTTCTTTTAAACCTAAGTTCTGATTCGTCCAAAAGTTTAATAAATTTATCGGCAAAGCCAGTATTAAAATCATATTTATCAAAATGGATATTCATTTTTCCTGTGGAAAAGCCCAAAGGAGCCATCAGTGCAAAAAACTTTTTGGTGGCTTTATAAAATGCCTCTTTTGTAATGTAATAGAGTTGAGTTTCTTTGCCTTCCTGACCTTCTGCCAATTGAGAGCCTGTTAATTTGCTTAGTTTCTTTGCTCGAGGATTGTCTTGCCTTATCTGTGCAGTAATACGTGTTAACCTAAGAAGTTTATATACAATATCACTTAAAGTAAGTGAGCCTACTATTGGCAATATGGATCCAACAAGACGTTGTTTTGTGATAAAAATTCCTGCTTCACCCTCCTTTTTCTCCCAATCAATATTTTTTACATTTCCCAGCCCAACTTTTTTACCTTTATAAATTATTAAAAAGTAAAAGTTGTTGAAGTTATCCACCGACTTAAACCATTCCTTCTGCATTTCAATGGTAATAGTTTCCTGGTGAATCATAAATTGTTTTACGAACTTTGAATTACGCCATTTTCTAACCATTTCAATATCCTTCTCTCTCAATCTCTCGATGGTAATCCCATTGGATTCAATAATCATTTTTTTATTTCTTTTATAATAAAGGGTGGCTTCTTGTTTTGAAAACTATACAGTCTGCTTATATATTCGCCAATAACTCCGAGACTTAATAAAATTATACTTGTTCCAAACATTATTGTAATCATTATTGAACTATAACCCAGTGGTGTATTGTTAAAAATTTTTGCTATAATTAGACCAATAATCGTGAAGAAGGAAATTACCGAGAAAAACAAACCTCCGTAAATCATTAACTTGAGAGGAAAGTTAGTATAGAAAATAATTAGGTTGGTAAGTAAATTCCAAAGTTTACCTGGTGTATAGCCCGATTTTTGATTTTTTCTTTTGAGATGCTCAGTTATAACATAACTTATCGAATCAGTATACCACCAAATTAACTCATCAATAAAAATGAAATTTGATTTATGGGCCAGTATCTTCTTAACCACTTCACTTTTAATTATTCTGAACGAAGTTGTGGTCGAAGGCCTTTCAATAAATCGGGCAATGGTTTTCCTGACTATTGCACTACTTAAATTTCTAAAAAAAGAATGTTGCTTTTTATCATAAACACCATAAACAACATCCCAGTTACCTGTCTCAAGTGTGTTTATAAGTTTAGGGATTTCCTTTGGTGGCTGCTGCAAATCATCATCAAGAGTAATAATATATTTTCCTTTTGCCAATTCCAATCCGCAAAAAGTAGCATTGCTCTGTCCGTAATTTTTATTCAGTTTTACAATTGTAATATTATCTGCTTCATCTTGATTTAGTTCTTCAAGAACCTCCCAACTTTTATCAAAACTTCCATCATCAATAAAAATGTATTCAACATTTTTACTTTTGAAATCAGAAAACACCAATTTCAGGCCTTCAAGTAAAGGCTTTAGCGTAAACTCGCTATTAAAAACCGGTATGATTACAGAGTAATCGTACAAAATATCGTTTTTGTTATGTGTTTTCTATTCCGAATCTTTAGCCTGATCTTCAAAGTCTTTCTCTTTGGCTTTTTTCTTTACAACTAAGAAAACATCATTAATTGTTTCAGCGTTAATCAATTCTTCAGCATTTATAGTAACGTCATATTCAACGTTTACCATTGCAATAAGAACAAGGGCATTTATTGAGTCCCACTCTACGTGATCTCTAAATTTCATATTAGCACCTAGATTTTCCTTTTTTATATCGGGAAATTCTTCTACAATTTTTTCAATAAACTTGTCAACTGTCAATTCTTGTGCGGTCATTGTAATCTGTTTTAATTTTGGTTGGCAAAACTAAGGTTTTTTTTTATCCGAAAAAGTAAACAGAAGCAAGCAGATATATTTACTACTCTTATAATACATAAAATAGTTGTTTTGGTATTTTCTTACTTTTGGAGACTTAATTAATGTCAAAACCAAATGACAAAAAGGAAATTAGTATTAATAAATCCAAAGGGTAAAAGTAGAATTGGCTTTGTAATAGACAAAGAATCAAGGTATCCTCCATTAAGTTTAGGGATAATAGCAGCGCTTACACCTGATAACTGGGAAATTATTATAAAAGATGAGAATTTTGAGGAATTTGAATATGAAGATGCTGATCTGGTTGGGGTAACTTCGTTTACTTCAAATGCTACAAGAGCCTATGAGGTGGCTAAGGAATACAGAAACATGAACATTCCTGTAATCATGGGAGGTATACATGCCTCCATGTTACCCAAAGAAGCAGAAAAATATGTTGATGTTGTGGTAATAGGTGAGGCAGAAAGTGTTTGGAAAGAAATACTTTCAGACTTTGAAGATGGAAAATTAAAGAAGAGATATAATGGAGATCGACTTCCACTTGAAAATTCTCCCCCAGCACGCCACGACCTCTTCCACAAGGATTATATATTTGATTCAATTCAAACTACACGAGGTTGCCCAATGCTTTGTGATTTCTGCACTGTGCATGTGTTTAATGGCAGGGCGTACAGAACAAGACCTGTAAATGATGTTCTTGATGAATTAGAGAGCATGAAGGCTAAGAGTATTATGTTTGTTGATGATAATATTGTTGGCTATAATAAACCAGCACGCGATCATGCCAAAGCAATTTTTCGGGGAATGATAGATCGTGGCATTAAAAAGGATTGGTTTTGTCAGGCATCAATAAACTTTGGAGATGATGAGGAATTGCTAGACCTTGCTGCAGAATCAGGATGCCAGATGGTGCTAATAGGCGTGGAGTCGGAAAAAACGGAAGCATTGGTTAGCATGAATAAAAAATCGAACTTGAAAACGGGCGTTGATAATTACCATAAGGTTTTTTCAATTATACAAAGCCATGGAATTAGTGTGCTGGGATCTTTTATTTTTGGCCTTGATACTGATACGCCAAGTGATTTAAAAGATAGATTAAATTATATTCTTAATTCTAATGTAGATGCATCACAGGTTTCTATTCTAACACCTTTTCCAGGAACAAAAACTTATGAAGATTATAAAAGAAGAAATAGAATAACTGCAACAAACTACCCTGAGGATTGGGAAAATTATGATGGTGGGCAAATAGTAATAGAACATGATAAAATTCCTACCGAATTGTTGAAAGGTTTTAGAAAAGAAGTAGTTGAAACGCTATTTAATTATAAAAGGCTGTTAAAAAAACTTAGAGAAACTCATAAGGCAACCAAAAGTGCAAAAGCGGCAGTCTGGGCCTTTTCAGCAAATTCTCACTATCGTAATATGATAAATGAAGGGAAAGATATTGAAGGTTTTTCTGTGAGCAAACTATTTGAAAGTTTTATGAAAAAATGATTTTTGATGGCATAAAAATTGGCATTGATTAATTAGGAAGAAAAACTAATGCCATTCAATTTTATGATATTTTCCAGTTATATCTATATATCTAGTTTCCTTATATGTTTTTAGTATTTTTGCCCGTTCAATTTTAAATAATATGGCTAAAAAAAAGTTGTTATTGATTAATCCTCGTGGAAAGCACAGAATAGGCTTTGTTATCGATCGTGAATCCAGATATCCACCGCTAGGATTAGCAATTATTGCAGCCCTTACGCCAGACGATTGGGAAGTAATATTGAAAGATGAGAATTTTGAGGAGTTTGAGTTTGAAGATGCCGACCTTGTAGGGATTACTTCTTTTACATCAACTGTTACCAGAGCTTATGATATTGCCAAACAATATACCAGTAAAAATATTCCTGTGGTAATGGGTGGTATCCATGCATCAATGTTACCTGAGGAGGCCGAAAAATATGTTGATGCAGTAGCCATTGGAGAGGCTGAAAGTGTTTGGAAAGAAATATTGGCCGATTTTGAAAATGGTTGTTTGAAGAAAAGGTATAAGGGTGAACAGTTATCGCTCGACCATTCTCCAATTGCACGCCACGATCTTTTTCATAAAGATTATATGTTCGACTCCATCCAAACAACGAGGGGTTGCCCTATGATGTGTGAGTTCTGTTCGGTTCATACTTTTAACGGTAGAGCCTACAGAACCCGTCCTGTTGAAGATGTTTTAAATGAACTTGAAACAATTAAGGCAACTAGTTTAATGTTTGTTGACGACAATATTGTTGGTTATAACAAACCTGCACGCGATCATGCTAAAGCAATTTTTCGTGGGATGATTGATCGTGGTATTAAAAAAGATTGGTTCTGCCAGGCTTCAATTAACTTTGGTGATGATGAAGAATTACTTGACCTTGCTGCTGAAGCAGGCTGTAGGTTAGTTTTAATTGGTGTTGAATCGGAAAAAACCGAGGCTTTGGAAAGCATGAAAAAGAGGTCAAACCTAAATGCAGGAGTTGATAATTATCAAAAGATATTTTCTAAAATTCAAAGCCATGGTATTAGCGTTCTTGGGACATTTATTTTTGGCCTCGATACCGACACGGTTGAAGATTTACAGAACAGGATAGATTATATAAAGACATCGAATGTGGATGCTGCTCAGATTTCAATATTAACTCCATTTCCTGGCACAATTACGTATAAACAATATGTTGACGAAAATAGACTAACTGCTAATAATTACCCAGACGACTGGGAAAAATATTGGGGTGGGCATGTTGTTATTAAACCAAAAAAAATGACTGCCACCGAGTTGAACACTTATAAGTTTAAAGCGGTTGATAGTTTGTACAATGTGAAAAGATTAATGAAGATGCTTCGTGCAACATTAAAAACCACTAAAAATGCAAAAGCAGCAATGTGGGCTTTTTCGGCTAATGCTCATTATAATAATATGGCCTACGAAGAAGATGAATCGAAGCATATTAAATTAAAAGATATTTTTGGCAGTTTGGTAGACCAATACAAATAAACTACAAATAGAGACTAGAGGAATCAACTATTTCAATATCAAGAACTCAAGAAAATGAAAAAATTACTACTTATAAATCCACGTAACTTCCTTAAAGAAGGCTTACTGAAATATGAGTTTTCAAATTTTCCGCCATTAGGTTTGGGTATAATTGCTGCTCTTACTCCAGATGATTGGGAGATTGAAATACTAGATGAAAACTTTGATAAATTTGAATTTAAGGAAGCTGATTTAGTTGGATTTACAGCATTTACTTCAAATGCTTATCGGGCTTACGAGCTTGCAGGAATTTATAAAGAGGCAGGTATTACAACTGTTATGGGAGGCATTCATGCTACTATGATGTGGGCCGAAGCACTACAATACATGGATGTTGTTGTTAAAGGTGAAGCGGAAAGTGTCTGGCATCAGGTTATTAAAGATTTTGAAGAAGGTAATTTAAAAAAGACCTATGAAGGTCCTCGTTTGAAAGCCGACAAAATTCCGACTGCCCGTCACGATTTATTCCACCCACGTTATGCGTTTTCAACTATACAAACCACTAGGGGGTGCCCATGGCGTTGCGATTTTTGTACTGTTCATGCATTTAATGGAACTGCATATCGCCAGCGTCCGGTTGAAGCCGTTTTGGATGAAATAGAATCGACAACAGGAAAGTTGTTGTTTTTTGTTGATGATAATCTTATAGGTTATAGTAAGAACTCTGAAAAGAGGACAATTGAACTTCTTAAGGGCATGAAAGAAAGAGGGATGAACAGGGAATGGTTTACCCAGGCATCGATAAATATTTCAGATAATGATGAAATCCTTCAACTTATGGCCGATACTAATTGTAAAATGGTTTTAGTTGGTATTGAAACCGAAAAGATGGAAGGTCTTGAAGAAACCAATAAAAGCCTAAATCAACAAGTGGGGGTAAATAACTACAATAGTATTTTCAAAAAATTACATTCTTATGGAATTGGTGTTTTAGGTACATTTATTTTTGCCCTCGATACCGATAGCGCCGATGATCTTAGGGCAAGGGGTAAGTGGATAATTGATTCAAATGTAGATGCTTATCAAACCAGTGTTTTAACACCATTCCCGGGCACCGGAACCTATAGGAAATTTGTTGCAGAGGATAGAATTAAATTCAATAATTTCCCAGAAGACTGGCAGAGGATGAGGTTTTTTGAAAATGTAATCCATCCCGGGAAAATGACCCATGAAGAGTTAAATGAAGTATTAGATGAAGTGTGGGGAGAAATGTTTGATGGCAAAACAATAATAAACAAATTCAGGATGACTCTGAAGGAAACCAGAGATGCTAGTACTGCTTTATGGACTATGGTTACTAACTCTAATTATGGTAATACAATCTTTGAGGGTAGAAAATATTTTGATCCCAATCCTATTTTTAATTCGGTACCAAATAAACTATTCCCAAAATCAATGATTAAGTAGAATGAAGTTACTTTTAATTAATCCAGTATCAGAGTTCAGAAGAGGGTTTTTACGCTCAGAAATAACAAAGTATCCTCCTTTGGCTTATGGAATTATCGCTGCGTTGACGCCTGATAATTGGGAAATTGAAATTATTGATGAGAATTTTGAAGATTTCGAATTTAAAGAAGTAGACCTTGTTGGCCTAACGGGATATACTTCATCAATTTACAGGGCTTACCAGATTGCAGACATTTATAAAAAGAAAAATATACCGGTAATAATTGGTGGCATTCATGCTTCGATGGTGCCAAATGAAGCAAAGGGATATGCCGATAGTGTGGTTGTTGGTGAAGTTGAAAGTTGCTGGAAAGATGTAATAAAAGATTTTGAGAATGGCTCTTTAAAGAAATTCTATCATGGCGAAAGATTGAGTCTTGACAATATTCCACCAATAGATTACAGTCTGTTCAATCCAAATTATAAAGTTAGTTCTACAATCACCACCAGAGGATGCCCATTTGATTGTGAGTTTTGTACTGTTACGGCTTTTAATGGTAGCAAATATCGCATGCGCCCGGTTGAGAATGTTTTGGATGAGATTGAGAAAATGCCACAGGAAATGTTCTTTTTTGTTGATGATAATATTGTTGGTTACAGTAATACTTCTAAAGAACATGCAAAGAAAATTTTTCAGGGAATAATAGACAGGGGTATAAAAAAGTATTGGTGGAGCCAGGCATCACTGAACTTTGCCGATGATGAAGAATTATTAAAACTGGCATTTGAAAGTGGCTGCCGTTTGATATTTATTGGCATTGAAGCCGAAACCATTGAGGGATTGGAAAGTACAAACAAAACGTTGAATGCCAGAATAGGAGTTGATAAATACAATTTGGCTTTTGATAAAATAAGAAAGGCAGGAATTTCTGTTTTGGGCTCATTTATTTTTGGTCTCGATTCTGACAATGAACAGGATTTGATAAACCGAAGAGAGTTCATAAAAAATGCCAATGTCGATTGTTTTCAATGTGGAATACTTACTCCAATGCCCGGAACGCAAACCTATAAAAGAATGGAAAAGGAAGGCAGGTTAACAAAAACTAATTACCCTGAAGATTGGCAGTACTACAGTGTTGAGGATGTTACTTTTAAGCCTGCTAAAATTGAAGAGAGCAGACTGTTTGAACTAATGAAGGGTATTTGGTATGATGTTTATGGAAGAAAAACCCTAACCCGAAAATTTTTACATACTCTGAGAGCAACCAAAAATGTAGAAGCCTCAACTTGGGCATTGGCTACAAATATTTCGTACCGCAATATGATGATGGACTTGTTTGGTGATGATAAATTCGATATTGAAAGTCTGATAGGTCCTTATAAAGATATGTTTAAAGGTAAGTGATTTATTGAATTCTTCAGCCAACTAGCAACCAGTTTACCTGCCGTAGCGTAGCAAAGGTGGGCAACCTGCAACCCGCAACTCGCAACTAGTTTTATTGGTGTAACTTTTTTACCTACTTTCACGTCACAGTAATGTGAATAGATTTTTACCAG
>JAOZNY010000272.1 GCA_029933565.1 Bacteroidales bacterium | reverse complement strand
TCCAACGATTTATTTTTGAAGACATTAATTCTTCACCAACAAAACTTACTATCAATCCAGCAGGTAACACACTTTACTTTATCAATAAAGATATTTTTCAAATGGATATCTCAGTTCCAAACCTCTCAGCAACTATTTTTGTTGAGGCGAGTGAAAGCAACAAATTCTACTCACTTGGCGTTGGTCCTGATTCTGATATTTACATTAGCGATGCCAACGATTATACACGTAATGGGATAGTTTACCGATACTCAGTTCTTGGAATTTTAAAACAAGAATTTGAAGTGGGAATAATTCCTGGGGCAATTGGGTTTATGGAGTAAGTCATTCCAAATTCCCTACTTTTGTTAAAATTTTCAAAATGACCAATCAGGAGTTAAAATCTTCACTTTTGCAAAAGTGTATTGAGCAGCAATTGCAAGGCATTAATAATTTACAACAGCAAATGGACGATGCCCAGCAACAGTCTAATGACTACGGTCAGCCCAAAGACCGCTACGATGCATTTAAAACCAAGTTGCTACGGCAAAAAGATATGTTTGCCCAGCAACAAGCTAAGGGAAAAATAGTTCTTTCAACCTTAAAACAAATTCCAATAGAAGAAACCTTTTCGCAGGTAGAGTTTGGAACTGTGGTAATTACGAACAAGCAGAAATTATTTGTCGCGGCAGGTCTTGGAAAGATTGAAATTGAAGGAGAAACATTTTTCGCTATTTCGCCTCAGGTTCCTATTTTTAATGCCCTAAAGGGACTAAAACCAGGTGAGACTACAGTATTCAACGGTATGAATATTGAAATTAAGGAAGTGTTTTAGTTTGAGGTTGTTTAACAGTTTGGTTTACAAAGAATATTATATTTTTGCGAAAAATTAAAAAAAAACGAAATATGGAAGAAACAGTAAATATAAAATGGACTGATGGCATGGCCTTTGAAGCAGAAGTCAATGATTTTAAAATTACCATCGATGCAGTAGAAAATGTTGGTGGCAGAGACCTTGGCCCACGCCCAAAACCACTGACACTGGTTTCATTAGGAGGCTGCACAGGCATGGATGTAATTTCTATACTGGGCAAAATGCGTGTTAAACCCGACTATTTCAATGTAGAAGTAAGTGGTGAATTAACAGACGAACATCCTAAATACTACCATAAAATTTTTATCAAGTATGTTTTCCGTGGCGAAAACCTGCCAATGGAGAAACTTGAAAAAGCAGTAACACTGTCGCAGGACAGATATTGTGGAGTCAGCGAAATGCTTAGGGCAAAAGCAGAACTTATCCACGAAATAATTGTCGAAGACTAGAATAAAGGTATAGGGGAAATTAGGTTATTTGACAATCCTTTATTTCCCCTATTTCCCTTTTCACCCTCTTTTATTTCCCTGCAGATGTACGATATTGTAATCCTCACCGAAGACCGCTACGACAATATCGAAGCTGGTGATTCAAACGAAACCAACATTTTACTTGAGGATTCACTCCTTCAAGAATCACTGGAAAAACTTGGTTTAATGGTTTCTAGGACATCGTGGTCAAATCCCACATTCGACTGGAGCACAACCAAAACAGTCATCTTTAGAACTACATGGGATTATTTCGACCGGTTTGAGGAATTTTCCGAATGGTTTGAAAAAACCAAAGACAAAACTTCTTTTATCAATCCCTATGAAACCATTAAATGGAACCTCGACAAGCATTATCTTTTAGATTTGAAAAATGCAGGCATAAACATTCCGCCTACGGTTTTTGCCGAGGCAGGCAGTAAAACCAGCCTAACAGAATTATTTAAAAAATCGGGTTGGGAAGAGGCTGTATTAAAACCAGCAGTTTCGGGAGCGGGAAGGCATACCTACCGTCTTAACAAAAAAAACATTGAAAAGCATCAGGAAGTTTTCGGTGAATTACTCCGAAAAGAAAGCATGATGCTACAGGAGTTTCAGCACAACATTGTTGACAAGGGCGAAATTGCATTTATGATAATGGGCAATAAATTCACTCATGCCATACTGAAAAAATCAAAAACAGGAGACTTCCGGGTGCAAGATGATTTTGGCGGAAGTGTGGATACTTACAAGGCAAACACGGAAGAAATTGATTTCGCCCTCAGGGTAGTTAAGGATTGTGGCAAAGAAACTTTTTATGCCCGTGTGGATGTGTTCTACGACAACAATAATCAACTGGCAATTGGTGAACTGGAACTTATTGAACCCGAACTTTGGTTTAGATTTAAGAACTCTGCCGCCGACGAGTTGGCAAAGGCTATTGCAAAACTCGATGTCTTTACAAAAAATTAATTGTTGAAAAATACTCAAGCCATTTCAAACATCAGCACCCTGATTCCTATCTCTTGACTCCTGTTTCTTGCAAACAATTCTTTTTTCTATCTTGCGACAAATTATTTTCCAAATGAAGGGAAGAACACCCGGTTTACTTTTGTCGCTAACCCCAATCGTTGTATTAATTGCCATGCTGGCATTAAACATCAACTTATTTGGCGAAGATGCTACATCCGGCCCAAACCAGATTGCTCTGATAATTGCCGATTCGGTTGCCGTAATTATTGCACTTTTATTTGGTCATAAATGGATCGAGATACGAAGAAGGATAGTCCTGAGCATCAGCGATGCAATGCCTTCCATACTAATTCTTTTGCTCATTGGCTCATTAGCCGGCACATGGATGATAAGTGGTGTTGTTCCAACTCTGGTGTATTACGGCCTGGAACTAATAAACCCGAAAGTTTTCTTACTGAGTGCAATCTTAATAAGTGCAGTTGTATCAACCTCAACAGGAAGTTCATGGTCGACAATTGCAACTATTGGTGTTGCATTATTAGGGATTGGAACCGCTTTAGGATTTAATCAGGCCATGGTTGCGGGAGCAATTATTTCAGGTGCATACTTTGGCGATAAGATGTCGCCACTTTCTGACACAACAAACCTTGCATCTGCTATGGCAGGAACCGATATTATTACCCATATAAAATATATGGTATATACTACGGCTCCTTCTTTTGTTATTGCCCTAGTAATATTCCTTATTTTAGGATTTACAAATATACCCACAGTATCTGGTCTGGGAATCACAGAAATGCTTGAAGCGATAGATGAAATCTTTTACATCAGCCCGATTGTTTTAATTGTACCTGTAATTTTAATTATTATCATAATTATTAAAACTCCTCCTATCCCTGCATTATTTATTGGAACTATTCTGGGTGCAATTGCTGCTGTAATTTTTCAACCTCATCTTATTAGCGAACTTGCTCTGGAAGAACATAGTTTTCTTGAAGCAGCCTATACGATAATTTCAAGAAGTATGTTTGGAAGTTTGCAAATATCGTCAGACAATGCGGTAATTACAGAACTTCTGTCAACTTCGGGAATGGCAGGGATGCTGGATACCATCTGGCTTATTTTAACAGCCATGGCTTTTAGTGGAATAATGGAATCGGCAGGTATGCTAGCCCGCATTGCAAACTCCATTATTAGTTTTA
>JAOZNY010000271.1 GCA_029933565.1 Bacteroidales bacterium | reverse complement strand
GCTAAACTGGCGTACCTATAACGGGTACCGGGGGTTCGAATCCCCCTCTCTCCGCTTTCCCCTGACAGTCAGGCAGTTACAAAAGAATAGAAAATGTAGGTGTCAAATGTGTCAAAAGAAATTCCCAAAATGAACGATATTAGTACCAAATTTGAGTTGCAAAATTCAAATGACATGAGATCTGTGAAGGTAATTATGCCGCAAATCAGAGTACCAAAAAGCAAAAAAGTAAGTGAATGGTGTGTTGAATTTTCATTTTATGACGAAATAAATGGAAAAATGCAGCGATTCCGTAAAAAGAAGGGATTTAGCAAATGTAAGACCGAGAGGCAATGTTGGGATAATGCTGAAATATTGCAAAAAGAATTATCTCAAAAATTAATAAACGGTTGGAGTCCTTATGAAGATAGGCAAACAGTTATCTGGAAAGATGATCTTGTATATCAGAATGAATATAAGGAAAAGCCTATTTACAATACTAAAAAGACCGTTGCTTATTTCTCAACAAAGTTTCTTGAAACCAAAGAAAATACAGCACCTAGTTCATATAAAACCTTTATGAGCAAGTTAAGAACCTTAAGAGAATGGTTAAAGGAAAACAAACTTGATTTAAAAGATGTTTCATTGATAACCAGGGATCATTCGAAACAATTCATGAAGGATATTAATAAAAAAAAGAAAAAAGCAGGTAAAACAAATAATGAATATATAAGGCTGTTTACAGAGTTTTGGGATTTTATAAAAAAAGAACGAAAGGGGAATGAGAATATTTGGGATGATATGCCGAAATATGCAAATGATACAAAACCTTTTATTCCATTGCGTAAAAACATACTTGAAATATTAAAAAAGGAAATGGAAAAGCCTGTTGTTGCAAAGCATAAAAATCAATATGCGAATCCAAGACCTCAATTGTGGTTAGCAGGGCAATTCATGTATTACTGTTTTATAAGACCTGGGGAATTAAGGCATATGAAAATAAGGAATATGAATTTATTTGAGGGCAAAATAATTCTATTTTCAGAATACACTAAGAGTAAAAAAACCAGAGTGGTTGATATTCCTGATGAATTTGCAGAAACATTAATTACAAAATACAAATTACATAATTATCCAGAGTCCCATTATGTATTCACAATTGAAGGAGAACCCGGAGAGGAACAAGTAGGGGCAAATTATTTCAATAAAGCATTTGCGAGAATTAGAAATAATTTAGGACTACCCAAAGAATACAAGTTTTATGGATTTAAGCATACAGGTGCGGTACAAGCATTAAAGACCGGTGCGAACATCAAAGATATTCAGCACCAAATGGGGCATAGCAGCGTTGAAATAACAGACGAATATTTAAAATCAATGGTTGGATATGAAAGCGAGTTTTTCCGAAAATCAATGCCGAAAATTTAAAAACGAAAAGAAGGGCCTTGCAGAAATGCAGAGCCCTTTTTTATTTAGTCCATCCTTTGAATTTAGAAATGCCAAAGCGTTTATCTTTAATTTTAGTAAAGACTTCTTCCAGCAGCAATAAAGAATCTTGAAAATGAAAACTATTTTTAAAGTTAAGATCTGAAATAAATTCAGGACTAACCAGGCTTTCAAATTCTACCTGAAGCCTTCTTTTATACCAGGAAATAATGCTACCCCAATAATTAGACAATATTGATTTCCAAGTCCAGGATAATTGCATAAAGGTATCTCCGGCTGTTCTTCTGTTTGTGGTACCGGCAAAAGGGTAAGCATCTGAAGTAGCAGAATGTTCAATTCCAAAGTAGAACATTATTCTTAATGGAAATGCATTACTAATACCAAAATCAGTACTTGTACCTTTGGCGTGAAGTGCTGGCATATAGCGATCTGTAAGGCCATCTGAGGATTTGATATTTCTCATTAGCATTGGTGCAAGTTTTGTTTTAATGGGTTTCTCACCATTGTCAAGGATTACAGTTGAATGCTCATCCCCTATTGCTTCCCAAAAGTATGATGTAGTTTCTTCATCATATCCTCTAAGGTAATAAGCATTCAGATATTCAACTAAGTAAACTGCTCCGATTGGTGCCGGGTTAGGCAAATCTGAATAAGATTTGACAATACCAAAGGAGTCAGGAGTTTTAAAGCCTGATTTAATTAGTTCATCAGATCCTTGAAAATCAAAACTGAAGGAAAGACCTTTATAATTATTTGTAGTTACAATTAGGGAATCTTTGACTAGACCATCCAGAGAAACTGTTTGCTGTTTATTTGGTAGGAGATTTGAAAGATATTTAAAATCGACAGTTTTATTTTTCTTGTCAAAGAATGGAAGGATTTCAACACTTGCAAAGAAAGCGTTTAAGAAGTTTTTGATTGTAAAATCCGGAACATGATTTTTATAATTAATGTTGTTTTCATATTGATTTGCTTCAGGATTGTCAGTATTTGAAACTGACCAATCCCCTTCAATAATTCTACCCTCTACCCTATTGGAATTATCATCCAGATAGTAGAATTCACAAGTTAATTCAGCATCGATATCAGCATAGGCAATATTAAAATCATGAATAAAAGTATTAACATAAACAGTTGAAGGATCGGGATGGCAAACTCTTTCAAATTGTTGTAAAAGAGTACCATCATAATACAATTCAAAATAGTAGTATTCTACTGTTGCAGGGGGAAAGTTTTCAAATCTATGCTCAAGACGGTTTAAGGATCTATAATTACCTTCTGCTTCAATTGTATATCCTCCGGTAGAACTGTTGTAGTGTGCGCCCGGATCTTGAATACCTTCATCCCAAACGATAATCCAAGCGGTGTTTCCACCGATTGGAGTATTAAAGATTTGACCGTAAAACCATGCAATAACAAGCCTGTCAAGGGCGTAATTATTGTATATGAGAGCCTTTTGAAAGTTTGGATCTTCAAAGGGATCACCTTTTACAGTATAGCCACCAAATTCATATATTTTCTTGATAATATGAAGTAAATACAATTGTGGAACAAGTGTATTTGTATTTGTGGCATCTACCAGAAAACTATCTTCAAAATTGTTAATGATTCCTTTAAAGGCGGTGTTTGCTTCACCATAGAATTCAGGATTTGAGATAGAGGGAAAGTTATGAGTAACTTCCGGAAAGTATTTTGTTATTTGGCTTTCAGCATGATCAATGATATTTGAATAATGAAATGATTCAGTCATTGCATCAGTGAGATACTTACCATCTATCAGATCTGAAAAAGAACCTGAATCGATAAGCATTTCAAGGTTTATGGATTTAGAAGTACTTGTTTTAGCAAACCAAATACCTTCTTGAATATGCATACCATTATATTTTATATATCCTGGTGTTTCGGTGTGGGATGTATCGAGCCTGGTTAACCTGAATGGAAAGCCAAATATTTTAGCATTTGTAGTAGAATAGGGAATAGTAAACGAAAAAACATAACTTCCTGAAGTGCCACCGGCAAGAGGGGATTTTAAAGTAAGGTTGAAGTTTACTTTCCTAATATCTAAAACTT
>JAOZNY010000069.1:9232-13177 GCA_029933565.1 Bacteroidales bacterium | reverse complement strand
GCGAAATGTTTATGAAAGGGATTGATTATTCATATTATTACGAAGAAAATGACTAATAAAAAACAGCAAAAAAAGGGGGATAGCACATAACGAAAAAATGAAAAGTGAAACGACAAAATCGAAAACAACTAACCGCGAACAATGGCTCATACTGCATATCGCAATTAGTTGTAAACAGAGATAATTAGTTTCATAATTGAATATTTGAAGTCAGAAAAAATGCAGTAATAAATACGGTAAGACAGCCTAGCCTACACGTTCCACACAAATAAAAAAAAATAAAATTACAATGTCAAATGAAATGAAACCTTGTCCACAATGTAACTCGCCTTACGGATACTTAAGCGGAGTGGAATTATATGCCTGTCCTGAGTGTGGCCATGAATGGAATCTTAAAGAGTTAATTGAAGAAGACGTTTTGGTGGTTAAGGATGCTAATGGAAACCTGCTGCAAGATGGAGATACGGTAATAGTAATTAAAAATCTCCCGGTAAAAGGAGCCAGTGGTCCCATAAAATCAGGCACTAAGGTGAAAAACATTCGCTTAGCAGAAGGAGATCATAACATTGATTGCAAAATAAGTGGTTTTGGTGCAATGGCATTAAAATCAGAATTTGTTAAAAAAGCCTAGAAAATTTACACTCACAAATAAACCACAAAATGGAAAACCAGGAATTAACACCAAAAGTAGAAGAACAATTAACAATTAGCAAAACAAGTACTCGATTTCTTAACGAGACCAGGAAATGGGCAAACTTTCTTGGAATTATGGGATTTATTGGAGTAGGATTTATGCTGGTTGCCGCATTGGTAATGTTTGTTGTCTTTTCATTTATTCCAGAGGCAAACAACCCCGACATGCCTTTCGACCTCAGTTATTTTTCACTTTTCTACGTAGTTTTTGCAATTATTTATTTTTTTCCTGTGTATTATCTTTTTCAGTTCTCTCTTAAAATGAAAACTGCCCTAACACAAAAAGACAATAACTATTTGGAGGAATCATTAGGTTTTCTAAAATCCCACTATAAATTTATGGGGATATTAACAATTGTAATGCTTGCTTCGTACCCAATTATAATAGTAGGCATTGTTATTTTTAGTTTGGGGAATATGTAGGAGGTTTTCGTGTAGATTAAACTGCCTTGCATTTAAAATCTATAGCCCACCTGAACCATATACCTCATTCCAAATCCCATAGTAGATGAAAAACCAGAATCTTTAAATTCTCTGTCAGCAACCAAATCGGGCAGAAAAGGGAATTTTTTTATTAAAATATCACGAATTGCCTTCATGTATTCTGATTTTTCATCAATTTCTAAATTTCCTCCCAGGGTAATTTTTCCTGAATAAACTGACATTGATGGCCCCATAAAAATCACGTCAACAGTTAGCCTTTCTTTAATCACAAACTGATATCCTAATTCCACACCTGCACCAAAGATTGCAATATTAGCATCCATTTTCAGTTTACCATCTGCCAAATCACTATTAAACACTTCAATATCGCTACCCATTTGTGTGTAATGAAATGAGCCATAAGGCCCCCAATAAAGTCCGTCGGGAGCATTTCGGGTATTTCTCTTTTTAAAGTAAAAACGATAATCGCCCGAAATACTAAAACCTCCTTTACTACTGCTGTTAGTAATATTTAAACTATCGAACAGGCCAGCAGTTGGCAACTCAAAATAACCGGCATTTACCGAAAATGACCTATTAGCCTTCAACACTCTTTCATAGGAAATATTTATATTTTTTTTCGACCATAAAAGAAATGGTGTCATATTCCATTTTAGAACATTCCTGCGATAATCGGGAGCCAATATTGAATCTTTCTGAGCAAACATACTGCTACTAAAACTAATTAATATTAAGGCTATAAATAGATTTCTGATTTTCATTGTTTTAAATTTTTAAATTGTATTGTAAGGTAAATTTACGCATTGGCTCTGCCTTCAAAGGCCTAAGCGAATACCACCTATTAAAAGCATTATCAACTATAATGGCCAGTTTATGATATTTGCCAAAGGTATAACTTAATCTTGTGTCGAAAATAGCATTTCCATTATTATGATTTTCAAAATAATTGCGATATAAAATTGGTTGTAGTGTTCCTCCAGTTGCTAAAGTGGCATCTTCAAAATCGAAAATAGCCTGATCAAGATTCTCTATTTTACTAAAGTACTTAAGGCTCACTCCAAATGACAATTTATTGTATACAAACTCCAAATCCATTTTAACGGTATGCAAGGAGCGGTATTTAAGAATACCCTGTGAGGGATCGACGCTGGTAGAATTATAACTAAAATCGGTACTGCCACCCGGATTATAATCATGAGCAAACACAAGATCGGGATCGAGGGTAACAGGCAAAACATAGGTATAGCCCAATAATGCAAATATCTCGAATTTATCTGAAACCTTTGCCTGTCCGTGCATTGAAAGATCGATGCCGGTTATTTTCGACCTGCCGGTATTCACAAATTTAAATCCGGCTATGGCAAATGTATACGTAGGATCCCAAAAACCAAATAAATATTCGATGGTATTATCGTATTCCTGATAGAAAAAGGCTGCATCAAAATAACCATAAAACTTACTGAATTTAAAACCCTGCTTAATACCCAACTCAGCATTCAAACTCGTTTCGGGCATAAGGTCGGGATTATTGAAAACGCCAATACTACCAACGCTTGTTCGAATATAACGCTCGGTAATTGTTGGAAAACGATAACCCTGTCCTATTGAAGCACGCAAATAAGTTTCCTTGGCAAGTTTTAAAGATGCACCCAAACGAAAGACCGGTTTTGCATCGCGGATGCTATCGTTTAGCCTGAAGTATTCAAGCCTCACCCCTGCTGAAACATTTAGCACATTTGCCAACTTCTTCTCTATCTCCACAAAAACAGATGCATTCCAGATATAATTTTTTGGAGAGCCCGATGCATCGTACATGTTTGCATTACTATGAGTATAATTACTCGAAAGCCCTCCAACAAAGTCCAGTCCTCCAATATTTATAAAACTTCTGGAAAACTGATATTCATTAAAAACCATAAAAACCTTATTCGACTGATCATTATTGGCATCATTATTTGAACTGTAAATTCTATTCTTAAACTGATGCTTAAAGCCCATATCGGAATAAAAATTAATAAAAGGGTCAAAATAATATGTCAGGTTATTTGAAAGTAATACAGCACCGGGATATGCCCGATAAAAATTAGTGGTATCGTCGAGCCATGCAAAAACAGTACTCGATTTTGAGTACATAATATTACCATTTAAGCCATAGTCAAGACCCTTATATTTTTTCGACCTGCGTCGGAGATTAAAATTAAAGCGAGCCTTTTTATTTATCATGTCATCATCGGTGATATTACTACTGTCGGCAACCAGCGGTCCTACTACAGGAGCACCAATATAACTTCTTTCCGACAACACAAAAGCCCCCAGAACAAGATCGGTATTTCCATCGTGTATCCTTCGCGAATGAAGAAAACTCACACCTCCCTGATAATTTACACCCGTCCACCATTGTTTGGCAGGCGAAGAAGGTTTGTCGTAAAAGCCACCAAAAACCTTTAGTTTGGTAACTGGTTCTGTTCCCGGATAAACAGTCCTGATATAAATTGCACCACTCAACGCTGCCGAACCCGACAAAACTGAAGATGCTCCTTTTACTACTTCAATCTGCTTAATATTTTCAACCGGAATAAGCGACCAGTTGGGCTTTCCGGCATCACCCGAAGTAATGGGCATACCATCAACAAAAACGGCTACTTTGCTTCCTACGCCAAATGTAAACCCACTTCCACCCCTAATTTGTGGCTCTTCGTCAAGTATTGTTAATCCGGGTGTTAGATTTAATATGGTTTCTACCGAAGTAGTATTTCTTGCATCAATTATGCGAGGCTTCATTACTTCGATGGAAACAGTTTGCTCTTC
>JAOZNY010000069.1:1616-9132 GCA_029933565.1 Bacteroidales bacterium | reverse complement strand
GTAATCCTCCCAATAAGCAATCCACTTTGTTGTGAGAAAACCACCGTTTGAAGAAACAGCAGAATCAACAACAAATAAAATTTCATGAAAATTTGAGAACCACGCATAAGCATATCAGAAGATAAAATGCAATACTAATTAACTACAACTTTTCTTGACAAACTACTACTACCTGAAATGGCAGTAACTATGTAAACACCTTTGGAGATATTATTGCTAATTTGAATATTTTCGCCGGTTTTTAATTTACCATCAAAAACTCTATGCCCCATTAAATCACTTACAATAATCTGGTAATTATCAATATTCTGATCTTTTACAGTAATATTTATTTTTCCGTAAGAAGAAAATACCATGAGGTTTCCTAGAGCATTTTCACCTACTGATTCAGGATTATAAATAAATTCAACATCGTCGAACCAGGCTTCGCTACCACCAACTGCTTCTGTTCCGTTTCCTGAATAAAGTATAGTTAGTTGGTATTCAGGGTCAATTTCCATATAATATTCAAATGCAACAGCAAATCTGGTCCATTCAGTTACAGCTACTGCTGGTAACTCAAGGTGAGCCATTGCAACCAAATTTGATTCATCGCCAGGAATATGTAGGTCACCAACATGAAGTGCTACTTTAACTGTTCCAAAATCGCCCTCAGCAGGATTACACTTATACCAACCAACAACACTATCGGGTCGTCCGGTAAATGGCGAATTCCATCTTGGGTCGTCTTGATTTGTATAAACATAAGCAAGATCAGGGTTAAGGTCGGCATGTACCCTGCCGTTTGTTATCATACCTGTGGCCACAATTCCTAAGGTTTCAATATTTAATAGGTATACCGAATGTTCACCAGAATGAACATCATCAGAAATACTCCACACCACAGGTGCTAAAAGGTTTAAATTATCGAGGTCGGAAGTTTTTATGGAACTCCAGTTAACAGGTTCTAACATTTCGGCACCAAGGCCTACATCTTCCCATTCTTCAAATCCACCATTTTGAAACTGCTGTGCAAAAGCAGAAAATCCTAATACAAATGAGAATGCTAATAATAGAGTAAAGTTTTTTTTCATATTTCAAATTTTATTTATTTGTTTTCGAAAGTAAAAGTAAAAAAAAAACCGAGAGTTGCAATAAAGCTACTCCCGGTTTTTAATACTTTTTATCTATGCTTTAAAATACATATGATAACCCAATGTTAAAGGTTAGGTATGAATAAGTTGGCGTATCTTTAGTTTGTGCTGCCCAATTATATTTTATGTTAGCATTAATTCCAGTATTACCATTTCCAAAAGGATAAATAATACCAAGTTCAGGTGCAACAGCAAAATGCCATGCATTATTCTGAATATAATAAATACCCATATAATTCCTTTCATCAATATACATAGTACCCACACTAATACCTGCATAAGGCATTATGGTTGTCTGTGCAAAATAATAATGAGAGTTAACCATTAAAGGCATTGTATTGATATATTTTCTATTATAACCATTAATTACTCCAGTATTACCAATATCATTGGTCACAGTTCCATCACTTTCGTAAAAAGTATTCCACGAAATGGAACTACCCACTGTTAATGAATTGGTTACAAAACCACGTCCATCAATTGAAAGTCCTCTAAACGAAGGCGCTGATATAAAGTCTTTTGTTTCACCCATGGTAAAACCCATACTATAGTCGAAATTCCATACTCCACCACCTTGTGAGAAAGATGAGAATCCAAATAAGACCACAAAAACAGAAGTAAGTATAAATTTATTCTTTTTCATTTCTATTGTTTTTTTGTGTTAGTATTAATGATTTGTTTTTATTTGTGGACTCTGCAAGAATGCCTGATCAATGGAATTTTTTATTCTGGTATCAGAACTTCCACTACTAAGTACGCCTTGAGCAGCAGCATTCCAGTAAACTCTTGCTAAAGTATCAGTACCAATAATATCGTAATCATCAGGATTCATCATATCAAAAACAAGAGTTCCCGTTGTATATGAAGTATAATAAGGATAAGAAGGATAATAAGGATACCAGCCACCCCAGTAGTCAGTTGACCTTTCGGCTCCCCAATACCAGCCACCACCATAACCGTACCACGGATAGTACCAGCCAACACTAACAGTAGTTTTAGAGAACACACCTGTAAGAATAACAACATCAGGTTGCACTGGCGATTCTTCAGTTATTCTTGTGTAACCCGCTTCAGCCATGTTTTTTGCTATCTGGTTTGTAATAACATTAGAATTATCAAGAGGTTCCGGATTCTCTGCGTCATCCAAAAAGTATACAGAATCGCTCAAATAATAAGTCGATAAAGTATTGAAGTCAGTAGAATCATTGTAAAATGTTACAACAATATCTGTTTCCTCATAAGTTAAGTCATTATCTGGATAACAACCTTGCATTAATGTTATCCCAAGCGGAATAATCATTATTGCCATAAATTTTAAAATTAAATTTCTCATATTAAATTATTTATTGTTTTAATTTTCTTGTTTAAGATCAAGCCGTTTTAAGTTTTGCAAAAATACTATATTTAATGAAACTAAATAACAAATTTTTAGTGGACATAAACCGTACATAATAAATTTGTTAAGAAGATCATTCTACTTCTTGGTTTTCACATACAAATCAAACACTAAATTCAACTAATTATTATGGGTTAGGCAATTTATTCTTTAGGTAATTGTTTTTTAGATTCAAAATTAAGAGTTGCTCCAAGAAAAATACTTAAGGAAAAATAATAAATATCTGCAACATTCTCTCTAACACCAAGCAGTGGCATGTTATTATTATAATCTGGCTGATAATCTTCACCAAAATTTGCCATCTGTTCTATATTTTTTTGCCTTCCAAACGACATTTGAGTTCCAGCAATTAACTGATGTTTTTTATAATGAAACTGAACTCCACCGGTGGCATGATAAATATTCATACTTGATGAGGTAAGTGTTTCATACTTTTCCATATCACCATAATCGTAATCTTTAATATTATTAAAATCAGTACGCAAACCCATTAAAAACAAAACCCTCGGTTTTATTTGCCATCGATAACCTATTGCAACATTTACCACAGGAACAGCACCATAGGCATACGAAAGCCAATCTTTATTCTCCAATTGATCATAAATTATATCAGTTGTTATATCCGAATTAACAGTTGCATCTATCATTTTATAAGGTTGTATTCCTGCAAAATATTCTATGGTAGAATAAATCCTTTTATTATTACCTAAATTATAGAATGCACCAATAGCAATTGAAAACGGTAGTTTATAAGTAGCTTGTATTGATTCAGCCTTCTGAGCATCAGAAATGAAATAATCACTTAATACAATACCTTCAGGGGTTTCTATAGCATATACTTCTTTATAGGTTCGAAGTGCCCTTTTTCCTGAAGTTAGAATATTTATGGCAGGCAAACTAACATTTAAACCAAGGCGCCATGGTCCACTTTCGTAAACTGTGCCTAACTTGATAATCATTCTTGAATTTGTAAACTTAATTTTTTCTGAATACACATTCTCCGCAAGCAGCGTTGAAGTTACACCATCTCCTATAATAGTATCGGCAGTAAGAGGATGAACCTCTGCCATATTTAATGTATTATAATCTATTGTTGAAAAGGAAAAATTTATACTTATTCCCAGATGCCAATTATCGCTTAGGGTGTAGGCTCCCCCTAAACTAATCCAGTCATCAGTATAGTAATTTTTATAATTGTACTGAGTTGTAAGCCTGTCCTTAGCAACTCCACTATCGTCATAATTGATTTTAAAACTCTCAGAATAACCAAGGGTCAGTTGTTCTCTTACACGGTTAAAAGTAGCAATTGCAAAACTCCAGTTGTTAAATGGTGAATTAACACTAATAGAAAAAAACTGGGGCTGAACATAAAAATTTGTCGAATTCAAATTTTTATCCTTACCCATGGCATCGCGAATATAATAGTTGCTAAGAGTAAAAAAACTTGCTGCAAGACTTATATTGCCACCTTCTTCTATTTCCGTAATATTTGCAGGATTATAATAAATAGCCGCACTTCCGGCATCGCCAGCCACTACTGCCCCCGAAAGCAAAGATGACATGGAGTTATAACTTTGCGACCAATAATGATTCATTAATTGAGCTTTCAATTGTACAGAACCAAAAACAATTAGAATAATTATGGCAACCCTTTTAAGTTGATTATTTATTAAAGTCATCTTTAGGAATAATTGTAAGGCTAAAATAGTAAAACTCCGATTTAAAAAAAGCAATAATGTTTTAGATTTTCCTGGAAGCCCCTAAAATTTTAAAAAAGAACTTAGACAAAGGCCTCTCCTGACCTCTTTTTTCAAGGTTCAAATACCAACCTATTTTTTTTATGATTGGTACTTTATGAGTTTCAACAAACTCTATTAGTGTTCCATCAGGATCTTCGATATATGAAAAGTGACCTGCTGCTTCACCCATATCAAAACTGTTTGCACTGTCAACAGTAAAAGGAAAACCCGCCTTTTGGCACTCTTCCTTTAGATCCTCCATTCCAATTATATCAAAACATAAATGGATAAATCCTAAATCGCCCCAAAGCCTTTTTTCATATATTTTCCTAACACTTCTTTCTTTGGCTTCAATAAGTTCAATGCTACTATTCCTAAAGAGAGGACTAAAAGCGCCTGTTCTTTTTTTGCTGTGCTTCAATAAAACACGGCGGTATTTTTCATTTGCTCCTGCAATACCTGATAAATCCTCAAATGTGCCTTCTTCGTCGTAAACAACATCATCGTAACCCAGAATTTGAGAATAGAACTTTATGGAAGCGTCCATATTTGTAACTCCAATTATTGCCCCTGAATTTCCCCCGGTTAATTTATCCTGATTTTGCAGCCAATCATCGCCATGCTCAATTTCAAATACATTACCATAAGGATCTTTTATAAAAAAGTGAGGTTTACCAGTTGGGGAATCTTTCAACTCAGAAATAATATTAACCCCACTATTCTTAAACTCTTCGTAAGCCTTCTTTACATCTGGAGAGGCTATCTTACAAGCAAAAATACCTGTATCTCCTAATTGAATATCAAAACCGGGACCGATAGGCGTTCTGCTTGTATATTGCCAAACCTCAAATCCACCGCCACCTTTCATGTTGTAGGCTAAAATAGCATGACGCTTTTGTACTTTGTTGTTAGTGTATTGGAGCATCAAACCTGCCTCGGCAGCCTCATCAAAAATAACGACATCGTAGCCCAGATTTTTTTTATACCAATCCCTTGCTTCATATAAGTTAGTAACCCCTATCCCTATCTGCTGAATACCTGCTATTATTTTCGTCATGCTTAATGGTTGATTTTGTCTGCAAATCTAAAAAAAAACTAAGCAGATTCAAGATTATTTAGCAGCAGAATTATTATCCTCCTTTTTGCAGTTATTCCGGTAAATACAAATTATATTATTTGCAATCTCTTCAATAGGCTTTGCTGTCACCCTTACCTTCGACCACTTAGGCTGGGCATTAAACAACATATTCGAATACCTTATTTCTTTACGCACATAATCATAACTTGCATATTTTAGGGCAGTTCCCTGCAGATATTCGTTTCTTACATTTCTTAACCTTGAAAGGATTGATGGGTTTGTAGTGAGGCAAAATATATTTTTGGGAGGTAAATCATAAACAATTTTTGGTATTGGCATATCGAGTACTATTGGCACGTTGGCAACTAACCACCCTTTGGTGGCCAAGTAAACACTTAACGGAGTTTTAAAAGTACGCGAAACTCCCAGCAATACAATTTCTGCACTTTTCAACTCATTCGAATGTGCTCCATCATCATGTTTAATTGCAAATTCAATGGTCTCTACCCTGCGGAAATAATCCTTGTTCAAACGGCTGAAGAGCCCTGGTTTTTCTTCTGGAGTACTATCGAGAAAATGGGATATCTTGTTTAAAACAGGACCTAATAAATTAACTACCTCTAAATTGTGCATCCGTGCCTGAAGGGAAATATACTCGCTTAACTCATGAATAATAAATGAATGAATAATTAAACCTTCATTCATTTGGACCTTTTCAATAATAGTATCAATTTCACTAAAACTACTTACTTCGTTGAATTGATGAATTTTAGTATTTACCTTTGGAAATTGTGCTAAAACAACATTTGCTACTTGCTCAACGGTCTTTCCAATACTATCTGAAATTGCATAAATATTATACATAGTCGCATTTGATTACTGTAATTCCTCAAATATAGGCAATTTATTGTTAACCTATTTGCAGCCAAAAACTATTCCCCTCAGGCATTTCCATTTACCAGTTAGAAAAGTATCAATCTAAAACCATTATTTTTTACACTTTTGTGAATTTGTTAACGGCTATTTACTATTTTTACAACTTATATTTAAAGCAAATAAATGATGGTAAATCTTGAGACTACTTACATGGGTATTAAGTTAAAAAACCCTTTAATAGTTGGAAGTTCCGGTTTAACAAACTCGGTTGAGAATATTATTGAAATAGAAAAAAATGGTGCTTCTGCAGTTGTGTTAAAGTCATTATTTGAAGAGCAAATTAGCCATAATGCAAGTAATACCCTTATGCAAAATGAGTTTGGCAATTACTATCCCGAAGCAGAGGACTACGTTAAGCATTACACACGCATGGCCGATGTTGAGAGATATCTTGATTTGATTAAAGATGCCAAAGAAAAAGTAAAGATTCCGATTATTGCATCCATTAACTGTGTTTCTGATTCTGAATGGGTTGACTTTGCAAAAAAAATTGAGCAGTCGGGAGCCGATGGAATTGAACTAAACGTATTTGTTTTACCATCAGACATAAAAAAAGATGGATCGGATAATGAGGCTGTTTATTTTGATATTGTTAAATCCATAAAAGAGATTGTAAATATTCCGGTGGCACTTAAAGTAAGTTATTATTTCTCGGGGCTTGCCAAAACCATAAATGCTTTATCCTGGACAGGAATAGACGGTTTAGTACTGTTTAACAGATTTTATTCTCCTGACTTCGACATTGAAACAATGGAGGTAAAACCATCATATATTTTTAGCACTCCAAGCGACCTTTCTTTGTCACTTAGATGGGTGGCAATGCTTTCTGACCACATTAATTGCGATATAGCAGCATCCACAGGAGTACATAATGGAACTGCCTTAATTAAACAAATCCTTGCCGGTGCTAAGGCCGTTCAAATAGCTTCTGTACTTTATAAAAAAGGATTTAAGGAAATTGGAAGTATGCTTGAAGAACTTGAAAACTGGATGGAAAGAAAAAACTTTACAAGCCTCAATCAATTTTGCGGTAAGTTAAGTGTGAAGAAAAGTGATAACCCGGCTGCCTATGAAAGAGTTCAGTTCATGAAGCACTTTTCTGGTATTGAATAGCATCTTTCCGAAAAAATAAAATTGGCATTCATTTGTATTTTTGAACTTTAGACAGTTGGTAGTTATAGCGATTACACTGTCTTAATATTTTTAACCTAAACTTTAAACTCTAAGTACTCTA
>JAOZNY010000069.1:0-1516 GCA_029933565.1 Bacteroidales bacterium | reverse complement strand
ACTCTAGGCACTCTAAATACTCTAGGCACTCTAAGTACTAATTAATCACCTATTTTTGCAAAAATATTTTTAATGAACACTTTTGAAGATTTTGTTTTGCCAAAGCAATTACTGAATGCCATAAATGATTTGGGATTCAGCAAACCAACGCCTATACAGGAAGAGGTTTACAATGTAATTTTATCTGGTAAAGATGTTGTAGGAATAGCACAAACAGGTACGGGGAAAACAATTGCTTTTTTGCTGCCATTAATAAAGGAATTAAAATATTCAGAACAAACCCAGCCAAGGATATTAATATTAGTGCCCACCCGCGAACTGGTAATGCAGATGGTTAAAGACATTGAAAGTCTTACAAAGTATGTTAATATTCGTGCACTTGGTGTTTATGGTGGCACAAACATCAATACACAAAAGCATGCCGTTGCAAAAGGATCAGACATTCTTGTGGCAACGCCGGGACGCCTATTTGATCTTGCCGTTAGTCAGGCAGTTAAGTTAAAATCGATTAAAAAACTTGTAATCGACGAGGTTGACGTAATGCTGGATCTTGGTTTTAGATATCAGTTAACAAATATCTTCGAGTTAATGAAAGAGCGTCGTCAAAACATTATGTTTTCGGCAACAATGACCCAAGAAGTTGATGAGTTAATTGATGATTTTTTTGTTTCACCAACAAAGATTTCAATTGCTGTAAGCGGAACACCTTTGGACAATATTTCGCAGCAATGTTATGCAGCAGAGAATTTCTACACAAAAGTTAATCTGTTGAAACATTTGGTGAACGATAAAGAAGAGTTTTCAAAAGTACTGGTTTTCGTGGCTAATAAAAAAAGTGCTGATAGGTTATTTGAATCTCTCGAGGAAGAATTTGGAGAGCAAGCCTGTGTTATTCATTCCAATAAATCGCAAAATTACAGATTCCGTTCTGTCAAACAATTTGACGAAGGAAAGAATAGAATATTGGTTTCCACTGATGTTATGGCTCGTGGACTTGATCTTGAAAAAATAACCCATGTAATTAATTTTGATACCCCGGGTTTTCCGGAAAATTATATGCACCGCATTGGCCGTACAGGAAGGGCTGAGCAAATTGGCAAATCAATACTTTTTTATACTGAAAAAGAAGTGGAAGATAAAGAGGCTATCGAGGCATTGATGAAAGTTAAAATTCCAAAAGTTGATTTCCCGCAAGAAGTAGAAGTTTCAAGCGAATTAACACCCGAGGAACGACCTAAAATAATTGAAACTAGTTCTAACCCAAATACTAAACTAAAAATTACCAAGGGAGCTTTTCACGAAAAGAGTGAGAAGAACAAAAAGGTAAATCAAGGGGGATCGTATAAGTTTAAAATGAAAAATTACAAAAAGCCAAAAACCAGAGGAGATAAAAATATGAATACAAAAGGCAAAAGACGGTAAGGTGGACTATTCAAAAAACGATACAGACAATTATCAGGAAAACAACCCATTACACGGAGTTAAGTTGGTGGATATTTTGGAATATTTAGTGGAT
>JAOZNY010000068.1:10434-13180 GCA_029933565.1 Bacteroidales bacterium | reverse complement strand
TAGAGGTTAATGAGTTTGCGATTCCGATTCTGTTGTCATTTTCTTTCGCCAAAGTCAGAGCTTCCTGATAATACTTCATCGCCTTATCAATATCACCTCTTTCTAATAAAGCTGTTCCAATTCCTAAATAAGCTGTTGTCATAATTTTCGTGTAGCCACCTTGTTTACAAAGATTAATGGATTTTGTAAACATTTCAATGGCATTTACATAGTCGCCGGTTACACTCAGGCTCATCGCTTTTGCCAGATACCAAAAAGAAAGAGTACGAAGGTCGCCGGCAGTTTCCAATGGCTTTTTTGCTTTGTCAAGATATTTGTTCGATAAACTGAAATTAGACTTATAATAATAAACACGCCCCATCCACATTAGGCTTTTGCCCATGCCATTGGTATAATCCAAGACCATTGAAATGGAATATGCTTCCTGCAGATACATCAATGCCTTGTCGTTATCAAAACTACAATAATGCTCACCAAGTTTGAGCAAAAGGTTAACTCTGGAAGTATCGTTGGGCAATGTTTGCAGCCTTTGCTCCATTTGGTTGAATTTGTCCTGTGCCAAAGAAAAGAAGGGTATGCAGACAATAAAATACACTGAAAGGTACAGCGTTAACAACGCAACCGGACTGCTTTTAACGAATGGCTTTTTCATTGGTTTATTTTAGCCGGGAAATAAGTATGAAAACCAAAAATAAGAAAAAATATAATTGGTGTTGGGTATTAGAGCCCTAATCTTTTTTTCTTATTAATTGCGGAAACCAGACAAGGTAGAAAATACATATTCAATTGTTTGGGTAGTTTGAAGGATTTGGATTTAGTCAAATTTATATCTGCATTAAAAAAGGCAGCAGATTGTTACCCCTTGTAAAACTAAGTAATAGCGAAGGATCTCTTTATCATAAATATTCAAGATATTGAGATTCTTCACTGCGTTCAGAATGACAAATATCACTGCGTTTAGGTTTGTAACATTCACTTAATTTCGTAAAGGTTTCAGGGTATAAAAAAAGGCCGTTTTCAAATTAATTTGAAAACGGCCTTTATAAATTATAAGAACATTATTCTATAAATTCTTTCTCCAAATAAGAGTTGCAAAAAGTACAATAAGAATTATTGAAATAATTAATGCCCAATTGTTTAATGGGATTTCTTCTGGTGAGGTAATTAATAGCAGATAATCTTCTGTTTCACCATTTTCAAAGAAACCATGACCATCCCAGTCAACTGAAACAGGCACTTCTGTTAAAGAAAAACGTGCCCAAACATAACCTTCGTTGGGCCCTGTCATAAAGTCGGGTAGTAGTTCTGCGGATATTGGACCATTTGTTCCTGCAGGAACAAGGAAGTTCTGCAAAACATGTTCATCAACAGTTCCTGATGTACAAGTTGAAGACCCTCCCCAATCTCCATCCTGATCCCAATCGAATAAAACATTGAGATAAATATCGGTGGGTGTTTGAACCCAGATATCAATATCTGTACCCCATACTATCGCAGTACAAACATCTCCAAGGGCACCTTCTTCACCTTGTGTGCAAGGCTCGTAAGTTTCGCTACCAGATGACCCAGTAATTGTGTAAGAGGGAGGAAATATTAATCCTTCATCAAGCCCAGTAGGTCCAATGGGTGGTGGTATTGGGTAAGGAAATGTACCACATTCATCGTTATTGTATGGGAAGACATAAGGACAAATACCTGAATTTCCATCACCCTCTGCATCTACCATTCCTCCAAACCATGCTGTACCAAGCATATGTGAGATATAGGATTCTGCGGTTCCATTGGTAATACAAGTTGGGAAATTTCCTAGTGTTGAAGGAATATAAGCCAAAGCATCATTTAAACCATCCCCATCATCTTCAGGGGCATCACCCATATCTATATTTGGTGGTGGAGGATCCTGGGGTGTAGCAATCAATAGAAGATAGTCTTCTGTTTCACCATCTCCAAACACACCATGACCATCCCAGTCAAATGGAACAGGCTGATCTGTTAATGAAAATCGTGCCCATACAAAACCTTCGTTGGGGCCGGTGACGAAACCTGGAATGATATTTGGAACCCATGATAACGGCCCATTTGTATTTGCTGGAATCACAAAGTTGTCAAGAACATGCTCATTGGTATTCCACGATGGACAGTTTGAAGTTCCTCCCCAATCACCATCCTGATCCCAATCGAATAGTACATTGAGGTAAACAGCGGTTGTTGTTTGAATCCAAATATCAATATCCTGTCCACCCCATGTTATATAAGTACAAGGAGGAGCAAGGGTGTCAATAACACCTGAGCAAGGCTGATATAATCCCGCGCTAATTGTATAAGGTGAAGGGAACATTAATCCTTCATCAAGAGTTGGGTCAAATGTTAGGTTGTTGCCACATTCGTCTTGGTCGTATGGTAAAGAGTAAGGATCGCAAAAGTTATGATTTCCGTTGCCTTCAGCATCTGCATATCCTCCAAACCAAGCAGTGCCAGGCCAAGTATGTGAGATAAAAGAGGTAGCGGGTCCATTTAATTTACAAGTTGGAAAATGTCCTAATGTTGAAGGATTGATATAAGCCTGTACACCTTCGGGAGCATCACCCATCTCCTCGTTCTCTTGCCCAGGAGGAGGAGGGGGATCTTTTGGAAGACACCAATGATTAATTTCACTCCATTGCCCATCAATACCTCCTGAAGGGTACTCTGGTCCAACTGGTGGTAAAATCTGAAAATTTGAACCTCTTATATCAATGGAAACCCA
>JAOZNY010000068.1:0-10334 GCA_029933565.1 Bacteroidales bacterium | reverse complement strand
GTAACATCAAAGGGGTGGTCGAAAAACCAGATATTCCACCATGGATCACCATAGTTATCATAATAATACCATGTTCCGTCTTCCATGGGGTCATCCATGGTACCACTACTTTCTTGTGGAATTATCATTCCACTTTCATCAAATGCCACCCAGAATTGATCCACTTTTGGGTCACCTTGTGCAAAATTAAGAAGCGGGATAAGCAATAAACTTAAAACCGTAATAATTGATAGATACTTTTTCATAACAATAAATTTTAGTTTAACATATTAATAATCGAGTGTAGAGTCGTATGGTTTTTTATTTGTAGTAAAGTCAAATATTGTTAAAAAAGAAAACATGAACTGTAATGAGTTAAATCGTTTGTTAGTCACGATTTTGCATAGGCTCAAAGATACAACATAAAAAAGCGAAAAGCAATTTTTTTGCCTACCAAAGTAGTTTAATGAAATATTTGTTAGAAAAAATTTTAAGAAAAGATACAGTTTTATTTAGTCGAGGACAAAGGTCATCTAACTACATTTACAGTACCTTCATAAAGTACCGGCGTTTTCTGATAATCGGTGCCTTGTATTTTGTAAATGTAAGATCCTGACTCAACAGGATTGCCAAATTTGTCCTCACCATTCCAACTGATTTCATAATTATGAGTGCTCCATACCTGTTGTCCCCACCTATTGTAAATGTAGAGGTTATAATCTGCCATGGGAGTTCCCTTAACCTGAAATACATCGTTGAGACCATCACCATTTGGTGTAAAAGCAGTTGGAATAAATAACTGAACGTATTCGGTGAGCGCCACAACGGCAAGTGTTGTATCCCAGCAGCCATTAATGGTTTCTATTCTTAAGGTAATTTCGTATTCCCCCGGATCTTGAAAAGTATGTGAAGGATTTTCTTCATCACTGGTATCACCATCGCCAAAGTCCCATTCATATCCAATTAATGTAGAATCACTTGTGCTTAAGTTAATAAACTCAATAAGTGGTGTGTCCATTGTTGTAATCCATGGATCAGGTTCAAACCCTGCTGTTGGATTTGGATTTACCTGAATATAATTTGGTTTGGAAATGGAAGCAAAGCAACGTTCGGTATTGTGAACAAGAAGATTAACCGTAAACAAACCTGCCTCGGTGTATTCGTGGCTAGGGTTGCTACTACTTTCTGTTCCGCCATCACCAAAACTCCATTCGTAGGTTGCACCTGGAAGTATTTCCTGCGAGTTATCGTTAAAGTCAACTAAAACCGGAATGCAGCCTTCAATAGGACTTGCCGTAAAGTTGGGTTCGGGTAGTGGATCAACTGTTAATTGATTGGTTATTTCGCTAGAGCAAGTGTGTGAATTAGGAGCATAAGTTTGCTCGACAAATAAATTCACATCATAAGTTCCCGGACTGGAATACTGATGTGTTGTGTGTGGTTGATTATCTGAATCACCATCACCAAAGTCCCAGTCAAATGTTCTGTTGGTGGTAGTATCTGATAAATAATCAAACTGAACATCGGTACTTGTACATGCATTTTCAGCAGGAACCATCGAAAACATAGGCGATGGATTTGAAAACACGGCAAACTGTGTGGAAGCATTATTGTCACAGATATAAAATGGCAAATAATCGTGAATTGTTGTCAGATAAAAAGTGTTTTGCCCAATAATATATTCACCATGCGATACGGTAATATCCTTATCGGTTAGTCCGTTGGACCATTCGTAAGTAACATTGCCTTCAAGTCCTGCATAGGCACTGGCTAAAAGATCAATGCTTTCGCCATTACATATTTCACCATCGGCAGGTACCAACGAAATTTGAGGAGTATAATCGTCAACATAAACAGTCATGGTAGCAGCCTGTACCTCACCACAATTATCTTCAATCCATAATTTGTAAATTGATGTTGTTGTTGGATTGTCGGTGGCAGGATTATCAGCTAAAATAAGAACAGAGTCATTTGGAGGTATCATTTTATACCATTTATACCAATGGGCAGGTGTTCCTGTATAAAGTTCAACCTGATCGCCCAGGCAAATCCCCTGATTATTTAATGTAAGGCTCGATTGATTTACTTCAAAATCGATAGGAACTGCAGCACTGGTTGCACCACAAATGTCAGTTACAAGATATTCACAAGTCCATATGGCGTCACCAACAAAACTATCGTATTCAACAGTAATCTGGTCGCCAGGCTTGTTATCAATTGGGAGAATTGGGGGAGGATCACTTCTCCACCATTCAACATTGGTAATTGAATAATCAGGAGAGTCTGGCTTAAATGTCGTTACCGGTACTGTGGCTTCCTGACCTGGTCCACAGAGAAATATTGATTGTATTGGGTCAAAGATTATTGGCAGGTTATTTATTTGAACAATAGAAGTCTCGCTGTTATCGCAACCATCTCTTGCTTCAACATTAACTACTTCCGGTGAGTTGTTTATTTGCTGGGTGTGTATAGGTTCCCAGGGAATTTGTCCATTCCAAAGATATTTTAACGGACTTACGCCACCACTTGTTTCATCAACCACACTTACATCAATATAATCCTTGCAGTAAGCATCGTAGTATTTTGTTGCAGGAGAAATTGAAATTGGTGAATTATTTCTGATTGCAAATTCTATTACTTGTGAAAAGACTCCGGTTGCCAATGGAGGTCGGGGTTTCTCGCAAGGGTGTTTGGGGTAAGAAAACTTAATTGTTGGCTGATTAGGGAGGTTAGGGTGATCAATGTCGATATTGCCTACTGCAATCCTGATAGTTTTTTCTTGCTCGCCGGTATAAAATATAACAGAATCAATTGGGAGGAGAGAACCATCGGCTTCATAAGTAATGTTTAAACTATCCCTGAAAATAGTGCTGTTTATTTGAAATGGTATGTCGAAACTATCAACATGGGCTGGCAATGGATAATCAAGTTTAAAAGTTACTAAGTAATCTTTACAACCTTCAATTATTTGTCCTGCAAAATCACTTTTATTGGCACCCACTCCGGTTGAGTCGTAAGTGGCTGACCATGTTGGCCTACCATCGCCTCCGCTAAGGCTTCCTCCGGCAAGAAAAACAGCCGAGTTAATCTGAAAACCACTTGAAAATTGTTCTTCATCTGGCGAAACCCACCAAAAATCTTCTATTGCAATTTTTACTTTGTATTTGGTACAAAAGTCAACGGGTTTTTTTATAATAAAACGTTCATGCTTTAATGTTTGTCCATCGTAAGTATGAAATTTATTTGCCAATCCATCACCATTTTCCCGATAAAAATAAGATATTTTATTATGATTAATATTATATACATTCACATCAACAGGTTCGTTTCCAGGCCCTGGAGGCTGCTCCGGATCAAATATTTTTGCCAGGTTATCAAAGGCGTTACCACGATCAATTGAAATACCAAATAGATCGAACAATTGATCAGGACTCATAGTATAACCTGTAAAATTAGAATATGTGTCGTCGCCAGGTCTTTTATACTGATACTCTTCCGATGCGAAAATATACTCGAGATAAATAGTGTCGCCATAAGGCCAGTATTCAAATTCAAGGACGGCAGCATCACCTGTTGTATCATGCTCCAGTTCATCAATTTTTATGTTAATGCCTTGCATATCAAAAATTGCCTGGTAGAAAGCATCAAGATTTTCGTCGCTTGGTGTACCAAAATGATCTGAAACATAACCCACATTATTTGGAAGTTCGGCACGGGAAACACGGCCATTGGATATAATTATTCCTGTATCTAAACCAGCGTTGGGGTGCCCATTCCAATATCTACCAATAGCAGAGGGGTGACCTGTGTAGCGAATACCTGCTGCAGTGGAATCGTCAAAATAGCCCCCTCCTCCATGAAGAGTTCCTAAAACCCATTCGATGACCTTTTCTTCGATACCTTCTCCGGGGACTTCAATGTTGGCAGTGTCAACCTGAATCATTTGGGATTTTAAACCCTGTCCTGCTAACAATAAGATTAAAAATAAAATTATTCTGTTTTGATTGATCATTTTCTCTTTAGCTTAAAAAAAACAAATTTAGTAAAAGAACAATATATTTATACTGTTATTTCTCCTTTACTATGACAGTCACTTTTTGTAGTAGGTTGTCTTTTATAAAAAAGTATGTAAAAGTAATGAGGATGTAAAGTTTCAACTAATATTTTATATTTTTGAACCATATTAAAATCAACCAAAAATGAAAAGAACAGTTTTTCTTTTGGCTTTAGTGGTTTCCTTTTTTGCATTAAAAGCACAGTATGCGAGTTACGACCATCACGATATTTCGATGAGTTATGGTTTATTTACTTCTGATCAATTTATGAATGTTGAATCGACAATGTTAAACGAGCAGTTTGACGATAAAAGATATGTAAGGGATAACTTTAGTAGCACTGGAGGAGTGTATTTATCCTATAAGCACATTAATCATTTAGTAGACTTTTGGTGGGGATTTTCTATGGGTTACGAACAAAATAAAAGTGAAATTTATTATCTCGGTCAATATGCAGGTGAATTGAAAAGGACCTTTTATACCCTTGCTCTGGAAAGTCAATTCCGATATGTCAACTTTGGTGTTGTTCAGGTTTATTCTGGAATTGGGCTTGGTTTATCTTATGGACAAGAATCGCTCTCGGCAACAGATTACCATCTCGAAGAAAGTTCTGGAGATATTTTCAGGCTTGCATATCAATTAAATGTGGCCGGAGTGCGGATTGGAAAAAAAATTGCCGGGTTTGCCGAATTTGGTTATGGCTATAAAGGCATCGTTAATGTTGGTTTATCGGTACAAATTTATTAGATCACTTGAGGTAATCCCATTTGTGCGTATTTAGAGTTTGAGAATGTTACAGACTCATTGCTCTTCCACAAAAACTACATCATCTGCAGATGCCATTTTAGCATTGAAGTGTTTTACATTTCAGATAAATCGTTTAAACACTGGAGTTTTTAGATATTGCTTTTATTTGTAATTTGTTGTTTTGATTTTTAGGATTTCATTGTAATCATTTCATGGTTTTAAAGAGTTTAGTAGTAAGAGTTGGTGATACTGCCATTGGTGGTGATAATGTGGTCAGTACGCAGTCGATGACCAATACAAATACCCTTGATACTAATGGAACAGTTGAGCAGATAAAAATTCTTTACAATACAGGATGCCAGATTGTTAGACTCACAGTTAGAAATGTTCAGGAAGCAGATAACCTTAAAAATATAAAAGTAGAATTAAGTAAACGAAAAATAAATATCCCATTTGTTGCCGATGTTCATTTTAATCCTGAAGTGGCTGAAGTTGCTGCAAAAATTGTAGAAAAAGTTAGAATTAATCCTGGAAATTATGTTGACAAGCGCAGCGAGAAAACTAGTTTTACTAAAGAAGAAGACAAAAAGGAAATCCAAAATATTTCATATCGGTTAAAGCCTTTGCTGGAGATTTGCAAAAAATACAAAACAGCAATTCGCATTGGCACTAATCACGGTTCTTTGTCGGAACGTATTCTTTTTAAGTATGGAAACACTGCAAAGGGCATGGTAGAATCGGCTCTTGAGTTTGTTGAAATTTGCAGAGATTTTGATTTTCATAATATCATTTTGTCCATGAAATCCAGCCATGTTCCAACAATGATTTCTTCAAATCAACTGCTAGTTACTGAAATGCAGAAACGTGGATATTATTACCCTCTACATTTAGGTGTTACCGAAGCCGGGGATGGCGATGCTGCCAGAATTAAATCGGCGGCAGGAATAGGAAGTCTTTTGGCAGAAGGCATAGGCGACACAATTAGGGTTTCGCTGACCGAGAAACCTGAAAATGAAATTCCTTTTGCAAAAAAACTAATTGAAAATTACGGTAAAAGAAAAAGACTCGAATTGCCAAAAAACTCAATTGGCATAACAGAACCACTAGAATATTCCCTTTCGTACAAAAATATTAGTAGTGAGGATCTGTTGATAAATGCAAGTGTTGACTTTTGTAGATTACATTTTAAAATAAAGGCGAAATCTCTTAGAATATTAAATGGTGGGGCAGAAAACAAAACCCTGTCAGATGAAATATTGCAAGCATTGGGAATAAAATATACAAAGGCTGAATACATTGCTTGTCCCTCTTGCGGGCGCACCCTTTTTAATATTATCGAAGAATTGGAAAAAGTACGTCAAAAGACTTCTCACCTAAAGGGTTTGAAAATTGCAGTAATGGGTTGCATTGTAAATGGAATAGGTGAAATGGCCGAAGCCGATTATGGCTACGTGGGTTCCGGACCGGAAAAAGTTAGTCTGTATAAAAGTAAACAATTGGTTAAAAAGAATATCTCGATAACAAGTGCAGTTGACGAACTAGTGGAATTGATTAAGAAAAATAATGATTGGAAGTAAAAAAATAAAAATGTTTGATTTTGATAAAATTATAGACCGAGAGGGAACCGATAGTGTGAAATGGGATTTGCGAAAGAATGTTTTCGGCAATGCCAATGTTTTGCCAATGTGGGTTGCCGATATGGATTTTGAAACACCTGAATTTGTTACCAAAGCAGTAATTGAAAGAGCAAAGCATGCTGTTTATGGGTATTCATTTTTTAGTGACAGATACTTTGAGACTTTGATTGCGTGGCTAAAAAGGAGGCATAACTGGGAAGTTGAAAAAGACTGGATTGTTTTTTCGCCCGGAATTGTTACTGCTGTAAAAGCTGCTGTGCTTGCCTATTCTGCCGAAGGCGATGGAGTAATTGTGCAGCCACCGGTGTACTTTCCCTTTTTCGATGCCATTAAAATTAACAAGCGCAAGCAATTGACTAACCAACTGCTTTATCTTGATCAAACCTATAAAATTGATTTTGAAGATTTGGCGAAGAAAGCCAAACAAGCCAAAATGATTTTAATTTCCAGTCCGCATAATCCCGTAAGCCGTTGTTGGACAAAGGAAGAGTTATTGCTTTTGGGAGAAATTTGTATTAAAAACGAAGTGATAATAATCTCCGATGAAATCCATGCCGATTTAATATTACCGGGTTATAAGCATATACCTATAGCCTCCTTATCTGACGAACTTGCAGAAATTACAGTTACCTGTATGGCGCCAAGCAAAACCTTTAATGTTGCAGGACTTTTTAATTCTTCAATAATTATTAAAAACTCAAAACTGCGTGAGCGTTTTGTTAATGTATTGAAATCGCTGCATCTTGTACATAGCAATATTTTTGCCATGACGGCCTCTGAGGCTGCTTATGCCGAAGGCGATCAATGGGTTGATGAAATGATGACTTATGTAAAAGGTAATTTCGATTTGCTTGAAAGGTACTTCAAAACAGAACTTCCGTTTTTAAGTCTGGCAAAGCCTGAAGCCACTTATCTGGCATGGATTGATTTTAGCAAAACAGGATTATCTAACAAGAAAATTAGGAAGATGCTAGTTGATGAAGCAGGTTTGGGTTTAAGTCCAGGCACTGTGTTTGGAGAGGGAGGAAGTGGTTTTATGCGAATGAATGTTGGCTGCCCACGATCGGTTGTGAAAGAGGCTCTTGAGAAGTTGAGCAGTGTTTCCTGGTGACACACCCCTTAATCCCCTCTCAAGAGGGGAAATGTGTACTGTTTTGAAAAGGCTAAGTCTGTGACTTAGCCCAGAGATTCAAAAAAAATCCTTAGGTAAGCAAAATAATTCTTTTGTGATTCTTCACTGCGTTCAGAATCACAGTCCTCTGAATATTAGCACTCTAAATCCTCCTCTATTGCTCATAATAAAAAGAGGTTTAATAAAGGTCTTATTTCTGTAGTTTTTGAAATACCTGCAGGGGTGTAATACTCAAAATACAATTACACTGACTTCCATTTTTACAGTCGGAGCAATGTGGTTTGTCGAGAACCAGATAATCGGCTTGTTTGCCTATTGGTTTCCACCTTCCGGGATGAATGGGGCGCATGGGTGCAAAAATCCCTATTGCCTTAATACCGGTTGCAGCCGCTATGTGCAAAGGGCCTGTGCTTGCAGCAACAAGACCATCGGCTTTGCTTATAAAACCAATTAATTCGCTGAGACTTAATTTTCCTGTTAAGTTGGTAAGTCTTGCTTTATTCTTTACCAAAAAATCTTGCATCAAGTCACCCTCTTCTTTAGTTCCTGTTACAAATATTTCAAATTTATCGGAGGGCAATAATTCAATTAATTCCGTAAAATTTTCCAAACCCCACTCTCTGGCACTTCCTTTGGATTTAGGATGCAGTATTAAATTGAACTTATCGTTTGAAATCAACTTTTGTAAATCATCATCCAACTCTATAAAACGATTAAATCCATACATGTCCGGAATTTCTTCCAAACTGAATTCACACTTTATTTTTAGGGGACTGAGTAATTTTAGATTGAGTTGGGCTTCGTGCAAATCAGAATTTTTCCTTCCAATATTTAATAGTTTATTGCATGTAAGCAAATGAAAAAACCGATGACTTGTTCCAATTCTTAAAGGGATATTTGCCTTTTTTGCAAGTTTTGCAATCTCCTTATTGGGGAAAACATGAACTATTGCATCAGCATTTAAATTGCGGAAAATATTAAGTTGAGTTGATTCATTCTCTTTCAGTAATTCATCGAAATTAACAAACTCATCAACAAACTCTGATGTTTCTATTAATGACTTTGAATAGGTTCTTCCAAGAAATATTATTTTAATGTTGGCATTTTGTTTTTTTATTGCTCCTGCCATGGGCAACGAAAGCATAACATCGCCAAGGCTATCGGTTCTGCTTAATATTATGCTTTTAATTTTCATCTGTTTAAAAATCTCATGCAACGACGTAACGACGCAGCAGTTTTATATTTATCAAATTGTGTGTTCAAATAAATCATGATTGTTTCATTTGCTATTTTTAATTAGTTCGCGCAACTTCAAATATTTTATAAATGTTGCATATGCCGACAAACTACAAATAACAAAACCATAATAGCCATCGAGTATTCCAAGATTAATGAAGTAGTCTCTGATAAACTTCCAAATACCTTTAGTTATAATTATTGCAAGGTTCGAATTCTTCCCTTTCTTAAAGGCTTCAGCAGCACCAATCTCAGTAAACGAATTTATTTGTGCAATATGTTGATGAATGGAGTAGTACGAATAATGAAGCAAATCTCCCTTTAAATATGAAAGAGTCGTTCCCTTTTCCATAACCACCTGGTCGTGGGGGTTTTCTCCTCCCCATTTTCCTTTATTTTTATTCCAGATTCTGAGTTTTTTATCAGGATACCAACCTGAATGCTTAATCCATTTTCCACAATAATTTGTTAATCGGTTAAACTGGTAGGCATCGTACTCAAAGTTCTCTTTTATTGTACTTATTTCAGAAATCAACGTTTCATTCGGAGCTTCATCAGCATCAAGTGAAAAAACAAAATTATTGGTTGCTAATTCTACTGCCCTGTTTTTCTGTTGAATGTGCCCATCAAATTTATGTTGACGAAAAATTACATCATATTTCTTACAGATTTTTTCTGTGGCATCTGTCGAATACGAATCGAGCACAATAATTTCATCGGCAATTTTACTTACCGACTTAAGGCAACGCTCAATATTACGCTCTTCGTTAAAAGTGATTATTACAACAGATAATTTCTCCATAAAAACATGGTAAAGATAAAAAAACGAGTTATAATTTTGATTATTATTGTGATACTAAAATTATTAATCAAAGTCTATTATGAAAAGATTTATCAAATTAATTTTTTTATTCGTTTTTTTCATTGCAATCCAAACCATTAGTGCCCAAGAATATACTGCTCAAAAGATATTTGGACAGGAGCAATTGGCTATTCGCGAAGTGCGCAGGAATGCGGTTGCGGCAAATATTGGATGGAACGGTTTAACGGGTGTAGGTGTTACTTACCACAATTATGTTGGGAAACAAGTAGGAGTTGATCTGGGAATTGGGCTAGCATCGACAGGAATTAAACTTGGTGGTCGTTTTCGCTATCTTTTTATGGAAAAGAATTTCTCACCATACCTTTCAGGTGGCTTTATGTATGGCTTAGGTTTTGGTAATACCGAAATAGAATACAATAGCAATAACAATAATTTCTTTTATACAATTGGGGCTTCCCCATACGCCCAAATTGCCGGAGGAATTGAGTACCTAGCAGATAAAGGTTTTCTTTTTATGTTTGATTTGGGTTATGCTTTTTTATTAAACGATGGTAATTACGAAATAACACGTGGTGTTCCAAGCAGCGAAGAGTTGATGGCAATGGATATGGCTTTTGGAAGTGGGATTGTTATAGAATTTACTATCGGTTATGCCTTTGGAGGAAAGTGATTAATTGGTCATTATGAAATTAGTAATTGGTTAATTGGTTGTAGAAATTTTTTCA
>JAOZNY010000270.1 GCA_029933565.1 Bacteroidales bacterium | reverse complement strand
ATTTGATTATTTCCTAATCAATTTTACTGACATAATTTACAGAAATTAATTTAAAAGTCAATAGAATTTAAAACCAATATAAATTTCACAACTTAAAGGTTTTATACAATTGATTTTATACTTTTGCCCTTCTTTAAATTATAGATTTAAGAACAGTTTTAAAATATAAAAGATGAATAAATATCAGGACACAGCCGCAATATTGGCCGAACTTGGTTTAAGCGAATTAAACCTTGGTGTTTCAACAGGAACCGAATGGATTGAGACTGAAGGTGCAATCACCTCCTCAATCTCACCTATTGATGGCAAAGAAATTGCCAGAGTAAAAAATGCCACACTCGAAGATTACGAAAATGTAATTAAAAAAGCACAGGAAGCTTTTAAAGAATGGCGACTAGTACCAGCACCAATCAGAGGTGAAATTGTACGCCAGATTGGTCTTGCCTTGCGCGAGAAAAAAGAGGCATTGGGAGCCCTTGTTACCCTTGAAATGGGGAAAATCTACCAGGAAGGTCTGGGAGAAGTTCAGGAAATGATAGACATTTGTGACTTTGCTGTTGGGCAATCGCGATTGATAAATGGTGTTAACCTACAATCGGAACGACCTGAGCACCGTCTTTCTGAGCAATACCACCCACTTGGTGTTGTTGGTATTGTAACTTCCTACAACTTCCCTGTGGCAGTTTGGGCATGGAACTCAGCCCTTGCAGCAATTGCCGGCGATGTTGTAATTTGGAAACCATCTTCAAAAACTCCGATTACAGCTCTTGCTACACAAAAAATTATTCACAATGTTTTAAAAGAAAACAATGTTCCTGAGGGAGTTTTCAACTTGGTAGTTGCAAAATCATCAGTAATGGGCGACAATTTCTTAGCCGACAATCGTATTCCTTTAATGTCGGTAACAGGTTCAACAGCAGTTGGAAAACGTGTTGGTGGTATTGTTGGAAAAAGATTAGGAAAAACCATTCTTGAATTAGGTGGAAACAATGCAGTAATAATTTCTCCAAGTGCTGATATTAAAATGGCAGTTATGTCAACTGTTTTTGGCACTGTAGGAACTGCTGGTCAGCGTTGTACATCTACCCGCCGAATAATTGTTCACGAAGATATTTATAACGATGTAAGAGACAAATTTGTTTCTGCTTACGAAAAGATAGTTCCAAAAATTGGTAATCCTTTAAGTGAAGATTATTTAGTAGGACCACTTATCGACAACAACTCCGTAATGCTTTTTAGCAATGCTGTTAAGATGGTAGAAAAAGAAGGTGGTAAAGTTTTGTTTGGTGGTGAAGTTCTCAAAGGAGAGGGTTTTGAGTCGGGCAACTACGTTGTACCTTGTATTGCTGAGGCAGAAAATCATTTTGAAATTGTTCAGGAAGAAACTTTTGCCCCAATTGTTTACCTTATTAAATACAAAGGCGATATTACTAATGCCATCGAAATCCAAAACGGGGTTCCACAAGGACTTTCTTCGGCTTGCTTTACTTTGGATGTTCGCGAGGCAGAAACTTTCCTTTCACTTACAGGTTCCGACTGTGGAATTGCAAATATCAACTTAGGCACTTCTGGTGCTGAAATTGGTGGTGCATTTGGCGGTGAAAAAGATACAGGAGGTGGACGCGAATCGGGTTCGGATGCATGGAAAATTTATATGCGCCGTCAAACCAACACTATTAACTACGGTAGCGTACTTCCTCTAGCACAGGGAATTAAATTTGATATTTAGTCTTTCTGTGATTTAGAATAATTAACAGCCGCTAATGCGCTAATAAATATTAGTACATTAGCGGCTTTTTAGAATACTGCGTAAAAAATTGAAAAATTAATAAATAATGAAAAAAATAATTCTTGTATTATCGGTATTCTTGATATTCCTTTCTTCATGCGATTTTGTTCCAAAGAAACCTGGCAGTGGCGATGAGCAGTCAAAAGAAAAAGCACGATTAGAAAAAGACAATTACGGTTTATCTTCTGATGAACAATTTAATGCTATTGCATTTGGCTATATGACCTTAAGCAAGGTAGCCGACACTAACAATATTAGTTTAAATTTCTTAAAACAAGCACTTGGCATTCCCGATTATATAAAACAGGATTATAAAATTGAACAAATTGGCAAAAATTTTAAGTTTGATGTGAATGATGTTAAGAAAATAATCAACAATCAGAAGAACAAGGAGACCGCAAAGCAAAAGAATCAACAAAACCAATAATAATTAAAACATTTTATCATGAACAATAAATTTACAACTGTGCTACTTGCATTATTAATGATGGTAAACATCAGCATTTTTGCACAAGAAGAAACCCAAGAAGAAGAAAAAGGCTATGTATTCACGGAAGACATTAATGTACCTCATACAGCAGTACGAAATCAGTACCGCTCGGGAACATGCTGGAGTTTTTCGGGACTAAGTTTTGTAGAAGCAGAAGTTTTAAGGGAAACAGGAACAGAATACGACTTCTCAGAAATGTTTTGTGTTTATCATACCTATAGCGACAAGTCTGAAAAATATGTTCGATTGGCAGGTCATCTAAATTTTGGAGCAGGTGCTGAGTTTACTGATGTATTCAGAGTAATTGAAAAATACGGACTTGTTCCGGAAGAAGCCTATGCCGGTCTTGAATACGGTGAAGAAATGCACACTCATGGCGAAATGGATATTCTTTTAAAAAGTTATGTTGATGCAATTGTAAAGAATAAAAACAGAAAACTTACTCCAGTGTGGCACGATGGTTTCAACAAATTACTGGATACTTATCTAGGAGAACTACCTGAGAATTTCTCTTTTGATGGTAATGATTATACTCCTGCATCTTTCCGCGATGCAGTGGGTGTTGATGTTAACAACTACATCGAATTTACTTCCTACAACCACCACCCTTTTTATGAAAGTTTTGCAGTAGCAATTCCTGACAATTGGCTTTGGGCCAAATGGATGAATATTCCAATGGATGAAATGATGGAAGTTATCGACAATTCGCTGGAAAATGGATATACTGTTGCTTGGGGAGCCGATGTTTCTGACAAAGGCTTTTCTTGGAAAAAAGGTGTTGCTGTAATTCCTGATCTTGAAAAAGGTAATCTTGAAGGAACAGAAAAAGAAAAATGGGAAGCATTAACTGATAAGGAAAAGAAGAAAGCTGCTTACAGTTTTGAAGGCCCTTCAAAAGAAAAAACTATTACACAGGAAATGCGTCAGGAAAGTTACGACAATTACATGGTAACTGATGATCATGGAATGCTAATAGTTGGTACTGCTACTGATCAAGAAGGTAATAAGTACTACAAAATTAAAAACTCATGGGGTTTTGATGGCCATATTTATGATGGATATTTTTATGCTTCAAAAGCATTTGTTCAACTTCAGACCATTGGAATTGCTGTAAACAAAGAGTCAGTTCCAAAAAATATTATGAAGAAACTTAAATAGTATTTTATTTCATAAATCTAGAAAAGCACCTTCAGGCATAAAAGCCAGATGGTGCTTTTTTTATTACAC
>JAOZNY010000269.1 GCA_029933565.1 Bacteroidales bacterium | reverse complement strand
AAAAAAACAGAAATTATTTTAAGCAGTTACAATTGCCATTTCACGTTTTTTTTTTGATACGTTTTCTATTTCCAGTCTTAAAAGATGTAAAGCGACATTGCTTCTACTCAGATCATTTAAAATTTCGGTCTTAGTATCTTCAAATTTACCCTTCAAACTGCCAAACAGATTTTGATAATAACTTACACCTTCTTTAAGATTGTCAGTAAAAGTCAATAAATACTTTTCCTGCTTTGCTGTCATTGAATGGGTTGCCTCGTCAAACTTATCTTTAAGAAAATCGATATAAATATTCAATTCTTTTGTAAACATATTTGGTCGGTCAGTGCGTGAAATAATATTAGTCCTTCCGTAAATATGGTCAATCATTTCCTTAAGACTACTCATCCTTGAAAAATAAGCAGTATTTGGTCCGGGACAAACTGATACTCCATCACTTTCACCGTCTCTGTCAAGATTATTCGCCAATAAGGCAGATGTTCTTAATCCCACACAAAGACACGACTTTTCAATAATCCTGTCATATTTCAACTTATGCTCATCTGTATCCAGATTCAGATTAGTCAACTCCTTGATTTTTAAACGCTGGTAGCGAAAAGAAGCCGTACAAATAGGTTTATCCGTAAATTCTGTATTTGATACAAGATACTTTTTAGGGCAAAAACTACCTGGTTTTCCTTGCTCCGCTAATGATATTTTCTCAATGTCTTTAGTATTTTCCCTTAAACTATTGAAAGGAACGCCCAGCGGTGATCTTTTGCTTAAGAACATATCCTCTTCTTTAGCATTTACTAATTGCTCCCTTGTACCCTTGTCAACCGTGGTTGCTTCCTCAACCAAAAGAAATGGCGATCCCCAGCCTACAGAATCCACATCGTACTCATCCATCAAAAACTGATGCTCTTCGGCAGTACCAACACCACCTTGTGCTGTAACTAATATAGGAAGTTCACTTTTTGGAACAAACCTGCCTTTATCGGCAAGTGCCTTAAAAAGAATTTCACTCACCGAAGAAATCAACTCGCTACGGTGCTTTTTAAACTCTGCCAAAATTGGCCCCAATAAAAAACCATCAGTAGCAAAGGCATGTCCACCACAATTCAACCCCGACTCAACGCGATATTCGGAAACCCAAATGCCCTTTTTGGCAAAAAACTTTCCTTGTATCAAAGCTGAGCGATAATCACTCACCTTAAGCACAATTTTCTTTTTGATCTCCCCATTTTCATCAGGATAAAAATCTTTAAAGTTTTCGATATAACTATATAAACGAGGGCTCATACCAGCCGAAAGAATAATTGATGATTTCAATTCGCTGTTGGCATAACCCCTAAGAGCAGCATGTGCATCGTTAAACTCAATGGGTAATTTCTCACCATCTTTGTAGTTTGCTTTATCAACTTTAGTCATTATATTTACGTCGATACTACCAAGAGTAAGGTTTTCGTTGATCCAGGTTTTTATCTCACTAAAGTTGAAATACTTCTCAGTTAATGCATTAAACTCTTTCTTGATTGAAGAACTATCGGGAAGCATATTAAAATACTCTTTGATCTCGTTAGTTTTTTCAGCCGTTGCATTTTTTATTTCCTCAATTTTCTTCTCAGCATGTTCATTCACAAAGTTCAGGTAAGATGTAATACGTTTCGCCCTAAAGTCATCAATTTTATCAGTAATCTCATGATAAGGAACTTCGAACTTCTCGCTATACATTTTCCGTAACTTCTCAAAAAGGGAATCATCAACCAGGGAAATTACAGAATCAATTCCGTATTTCGACACCTTTAATGGCGTGTCTATGGTAAATGAAACCCCCATAACTGGAATATGAAATGTATGTTTTTTTGTCATTTTTATTTTTATCTTTTAAATAACCAATTGCATTTTTTCTGTCACCATAGGTGACAACCAAAAACACAACTTAGTTGTTTGTAAGTTCTATATTTCTATAATGCAAAAGTAAGCAAGTTTTTAGAATTGTGAAGCAGTATTATTTCAATAACAAAATATTTAAAAAACTTTGAGTCCTAAACTCTTAGCGCTTCACTAGCAAAACCACATTCTCAACATGATGCGTTTGCGGAAACATATCCACAGGCTGCACTTTAGTTATCTTATATTTTTCGTCTAGCAAAGCAAGGTCTCTTGCCTGAGTAGCCGGATTACAACTAACATAAACAATCTTTGCAGGTGCTGCCTTAATTAGTTGGTGTGCCACGCGTTCATGCATTCCAACACGCGGAGGATCTAAGATAACAACATCGGGCTTACCGTTCTTTTTAATAAAATCAGCAGTCAGCACTCTCGCCATATCTCCTGAGAAAAACTCTGTATTCTCAATATTATTGAGTCTCATATTTTCGTTAGCATCATTTACTGCATCTTCAACATACTCAATACCAATAACTTTTTTTACCGAACTGGCAATAAATGATGCAATTGTTCCTGCTCCGGTATAAAGATCGTAAACAAGTTCACCGCCTTTAAAATCAGCAAAATCAAAAGCAGTTTTATACAAATGGTAAGCCTGCTCGGGATTAGTTTGATAAAACGACAACGGTCCAACCTTAAACTTAAAAGGCTTCCCTCCCTTAATTGGTGATGGCATTTCCTCCATAATAAATGGGTTGCCCTTAAACAATCTCACCTCCTGATCAGTTATACTGTCGTTTGTTTTCTCGTTAACAACATACATAAGTGAAGTTATTTCAGTGAATTTATCGCCAAGAAACTGTAACAATTCAGAAATATCAAGGTCATCGTATCTAAAAATTACAATAACCATCAGGTCGCCAGTTTCAGAAGTACGGATAATAATATTACGTAAAAAGCCTTCCCATTTCCTGACATTATAAAAAGTATATCCCTTTTCGAGGGCATGCTCCTTAATTGCCAAACGGATTGCATTGGAAGGGTCTTTCTGCAGATAGCAATGTTCAATATCCAAAATTTTGTCAAACTTACCGGGAAGGTGAAAACCAAGTCCGTTTGTATCTATTGGTCCTCCATCGGCTTTTGAAGGATCAAATTCTGTCAACCATCTTTTATCAGAAAAAGTAAACTCAAGTTTATTGCGGTAATAATATGGTTTTGGACTCCCTATTATGGGCAGAAACTCATCGTATTCTACCTTGGCAATCCTTTCAATGGCATCTTTTACAACCTTCTGTTTGAATTTCAATTGATCTTCGTAGGAGAAATGCTGCCATTTACAGCCCCCACACAAACCAAAATCAGCACATTCGGGCTCTACCCTTAAAGCCGATTTCTTATGATACTTTTCTATCCTTGCCTCAAAGAAATTCCTTTTCTTTTTGTAAACCTGTGCATCAACAACATCGCCCGGCACCCCAAATGGGATAAAAACAACTCTTTCTTCAACTTTGGCAATTGCTTTGCCATCAGATCCAACATCAATTATTTCAATATTTTCCAATAAAGGTAATGGCTTTCTATTTCTTCTTCCCATCAATTTAATTTTTAGGGCGCGAAGATAGTTATAAATAGTTACTGGTT
>JAOZNY010000268.1 GCA_029933565.1 Bacteroidales bacterium | reverse complement strand
TATGAATATATTTAGTTTTACAGCACATTTTGATAGCGAAGAATCTTGCAGAAATCATTTTAAGTCAGAGCGAGATAAAGTGGGTGTTGTTTGTAAACGATGCGGTCACACAAAGCATTATTGGATTAAAAGTCAGTGGAGTTACGAATGTAAGCAATGCAGGAGCCGTACTTCATTGCGTAGTGGCACTATTATGCAAAGTTCAAACTTATCTTTTCTGATATGGTATAAGACTATGTTTTTACTAAGTGCCACAAAGAAAGGTTTTTCAAGTAAAGAAATTCAACGTCAATTGGGTCTGAAGCGTTACGAACCAGTATGGGCTATGGTGCATAAGCTTCGTAAAGCCATGGGTAAACGAGATGATCGTTATACATTAGAGGGAATGATAGAAATGGATGAAGGCTATTTTACCATAGAAGCTTCAGAGCATAGTCATAAAACACAAAAGGCTGGTCGGGGAAGCAAAACAAAATCTAATGTTATGGTTATGGCAGAAAGTACAATCCTGGAAGATATTGAAACTGGAAAAGTAGACAGACAATGCAGATATTTTAAAGCAAAGGTACTTGATGATCATAAGGCTGATGGTACAGATGAAACATTTCATAAATCTATTGGCGGTGAGCAAACCATTGTCTTTACTGACAAAAGCACATCATATGTAAATATAGCAGACTATGTAGAGATACATTTGAGTGAAAAGTCAACTGAACAAACCACAAAAGAAACATTGAAATGGGTTCATATTGCTATAAGCAATGCTAAAAGAAACTTTGTTGGTAACTATCACAAAATCAAGAGAAAATATTTACAACTATATCTTAATGAGTTTGTTTATAAACTAAACCGAAGATATTTTGGAGAGCATATCTTTGATAGGCTTGTTATTGCTAGCATTACAGGAATATGACTAATTACGGACATACAGAAAGAATATTTACACTAAAACATTTATAGTGAAAATCAGGCAAGTAAATGAAATGAGTGATATGGATCGCCGAGCCATTGATGAATATGGTATTACTCAGGAGATTCTTATGGAAAACGCCGGTCAGGCTGCTTATTTTTCTATTTTGAAAGAGTTTGGAATCAAAAATAAAAATTTTGTAACTTTTTGTAGTGCTGGTCATAATGGTGGCAATGGATTGGTGGTAACCAGAAAAATATATTCCAATGATGGCAAGGTTACCGGTTCTATTTTGGGTGACCATTCTAAATTTCAGAATGCTTCAAAGCAGAATTTCGATATTGTCAGTAAAAATTACATTGATAAATAACATGTGATAATTTCTTATATTTGCTCATGAGGTCAAAGATAGGCAAAGCCCTCAGAACATGACCACCCGCAAAGCAGGTGGTTTTTTAAGTTGAAATAAATTCCTTGCTAGTTTGTGAAACAAAATAAATGTAAATGGTTTTCTGTCTGTCCCATGAAACACTATTGGGAGCAGGGAAAATTAGATTCAATGTGGGTTGAAAATTATTGCAAAAGCAACTGGAAGGAATGCATTCGTTTCTTTAAAGAAGAAAATGGTATTTTTCATCCCGACAATATGTTGCCTAATGGGGAAATAGATGAGAATTTGAAATAGTTACACTATCATGACCACTTCAAGCAGAGCAAGTTTATAAGCCCGAACACAAATCAATAAAAACATTGAGTAATCTCAAAAATACATTTAAGGGCTAAGTGCCTATTATTATACAAAGGTAAGTTGCAGCAACTTACCTTTACATAATATTATTTTCATAAATATCTATATGAGAACTTTAAAAACCGGAATAAGTTGGATTGACGATGTAATACCTGAGGGGTTACCCTTGAAATCAACAACTGTTATTACAGGGCCAGGTGGGTCAGGTAAACCGCTAATTGGGGAAACATTTGTTACCGCATGGTTGAAAAAAGGAGGTAGTGTTATTTTTATGGCACTACAATACCCAGGTTCGGAATTTGTTGCTGAAAGCATAAAGGGTGTTACCGGAGTAGATATTAATGATTATAAAGAAAAAACAATATTTCTACAGCTTGACACAGAGATTTCAGAATATCAGGAAGTGAATAAACATCTTATTCATGCAAATCTTGTGAAGCCGGAAGTATGGGAAAAGGTTTTAAATCTTGCTTCGGCAAAACTACCTGATGAAGGCCCCGGAGTTTTAATCTTTTGCTCTGCATTAAACCTCTTGTTATTTTCTCCAACTTATGGGGATTTGATTTTCGAAAAGATTAAAAGCACTATTGTGTCCAATACTGATAAAACGTATTTATTTTCTGTCAGTACATCAGCAAAAGCTGAAGAAATTTCACAATTGGAAGAAATTGCCGATAATTTAATCCTGTCACGAAGTGAGAATACCCCATTTCAATTATTTATGAAGGTTCTTAAAATGAGAGATGTATCATATAATTCGGCTGAAGTACAAGTTCCGATCTCTACTAAAATATTAGAGCATATTAAAGAAATGGCAGATCATAGCAGAAGTAAAGTGTTACCTGCTATTTTAAAAACATAAATAAAATTAATAATTAATGGAGGAAAATATCATGAAAAACTTAATGAATTTGTATGATGATTTAAACTGGGAAGATGCAGTCGATTATTTCAATGGAACAAAAAGAAAAGTATTAAGAGATGAAAATGGTGCTAAAACAGTTCTCTTAAAATTGCCAAAAGGCTTTAATATGTCTCCACATTCTCATGTTGTTACAGAGCAAGATTTTGTCCTTGAAGGAGAATATACCAGCAAGGGGAAAAAATTCTCAAAAGGTTCTTATCAAACTTTTTCGCCACATGACGAACACGGACCTTTTGAGTCGAAGGAGGGAGCATTAATCTTGGTTGTATGGGATCCTATAAAAATATAGAAATCTATAATATGAGAACAAAATAAGAAAATGTAAAAATTATGCAAAAAGAAACAGAAGCATGGAAAGGGCAAGGATATTAATTTGGATAATAATGATTTTTGGCGGTAGTGTTTTAGGATATTATCTTGATTATTTGATATTTGAAAATATCCATCAAAATATCATTCTTCATATTGTCAGTTTATTAATTGGTGCTTTTCTTTTGTTCCTTGTAATGAAAATCAGTAAAAATACCGGCAGGACACTTGCGAAATATGGACGAAAAGGTGAATTGAAAAGAATGCAAACTAATATACTAACCAAACAAGGAGTATATAAATATATGAGACATCCAATGCATTTGGGTTTGTTGTTTTTGCCACTTGCTGTTGCCTTTTTAATAGGGTCGCCTTCGTTCATTCTAATTATTGCACCTGTTGAAATAATTTTCATGCTGATAATGATTAAATTTATTGAGGAACCCGATACAATTAGAAAATTTGGCGATGAATATTTAGAGTATAAAAATCAAGTACCGTGGTTTTGTTTTAAAATGAAATGTTTGAAAAAATTGTTAGCAAATGTCCCAAAGAATTATGTATAAGCATCTTTTCGGACCTGTCCCTTCGCGCAGATTGGGTATGTCATTGGGTATTGATTTGATACCTAAAAAA
>JAOZNY010000067.1:11916-13282 GCA_029933565.1 Bacteroidales bacterium | reverse complement strand
ATTACTCCATCACTCCATTCTTCCTATCTTTTCTTCATTCCCTGCATCATATTAGCCATTTTTCGCCCGCCGCCTGTGGTCATCATTTTCATCATCTTGCTGGTTTCGCCAAACTGTTTTATTAGTCTGTTCACTTCCTGAATATCAGTTCCTGCACCTATTGCAATACGTTTCCTTCTTGATCCATTAAGCAATTTCGGAGTTTCCCTTTCCAAAGGTGTCATCGATTGAATTATTGCTTCTATACTTTTAAATGCATCATCGTCAATGTCAACATCTTTTATGGCTTTGCCCATTCCTGGAATCATTCCCATAAGGTCTTTTACATTACCCATTTTTTTAATCTGCTGAATCTGCTTCATGAAGTCGTTGAAGTTGAATTGGTTTTTTGCAATTTTCTTTTGCAATTTTCTGGCTTCTTCTTCGTCAAACTGTTCCTGTGCTTTTTCAACAAGGGTAACAATATCACCCATTCCAAGTATACGGTCGGCCATACGACTTGGGTGAAAAAGGTCGAGGGCATCCATTTTTTCGCCAATACCAACAAATTTAATTGGCTTATCGACAATTCTCCTGATTGTAAGTGCAGCACCACCACGGGTATCTCCATCAAGTTTGGTAAGTACAACACCGTCAAAATTAAGTTTGTCATTAAATGCTTTTGCCGTGTTAACAGCATCCTGACCCGTCATTGAGTCGACTACAAACAAGATTTCCTGCGGATTGATGGCGTTTTTGATGTTTGAAATTTCATTCATCATTTGCTCATCGACAGCCAAACGACCGGCGGTATCCACAATTACAATGTTCTTACCGTATTCTTTTGCATGCCTAACAGCATTTTTGGCAATCTCAACAGGATTTTTATTTTCTTCTTCGGTATAAACTTCTACACCTACCTGCTCCCCTAAAACCTTCAACTGGTTGATGGCCGCAGGACGATAAACGTCGGCTGCAACAAGCATTGCATTACGTCCTTTTTTGCTTTTTAAATAATTGGCAAGTTTAGCCGAGAAAGTGGTTTTACCAGACCCCTGAAGACCTGCAATCAGAATAACCGCAGGATCACCCTTAATATTAATGTCAACCTGTTCACCACCCATTAAGTCGGCAAGTTCGTCGTGGACGATCTTAACCATTAACTCACCAGGTTTAATAGCCGTTAGAACATCTTGTCCCAGCGCTTTTTCTTTAACCTGTGCAGTAAAATCTTTGGCTATTTTAAAACTTACGTCAGCCTCAATTAAAGCCTTACGTATTTCTTTTATTGACTCGGCAACATTAATCTCGCTAATGCTTCCGTGCCCTTTTAATATTTTGAACGACCTATCCAGCCTGTCGCTTAAACCTTCAAACATATTGTTGT
>JAOZNY010000067.1:0-11816 GCA_029933565.1 Bacteroidales bacterium | reverse complement strand
AAAATAGTAAAAAAACAGAAATTGAATACTGAATATCCAATGTTGAATGCTGAATGCTGAATTGGGTTTAACTACTACAGTATCCAGTGTTAAATATTCATTTTTTGGTTATGCATTTTATTATTTGACATTACTTTCAATTAATTCCCATGATTCATCAATTGATTGCACTCTACCCCAATGTTTCTTTTCAAGTCTTAATATTCCCTGATAAGGTTTAAACCAAATTATTTCAGTAAAATAAACATTACGACCATACTTTTGATGTTTGATTAAAAACAGTTCGGATTCGGGTTCTTGTGTCTTGTTAGTTTTAATCTCCATAACACTAAAAACACTATTGTTATGGCTAAGAATATTAACATCTTCATACACAACCCAACTACGATTTAATTCAAAAGGAATTATAAATAACTGAATTAAATCCATACTGATCGGATTAATAATTCTAATAGAATCTTTATCAGTAGAATAAAAATAAAACTCTTTACTGTTTTTTGATTTGTATTCCCATATTCTAAATAGCCTATTTAATATTAATGTATCTCCTATTATTTTGATGGTAACTGTATCTATTTCATCCTTAATTTTATCATGTCTTTCGTATTTCCAGAATGAATTTATCGAGTTTGGGAAATACTCAATCTTTTTGGTTGGATAAGAGTTATCAAAAGCCTGACCTAATAAAATCTTACTAAAAAAAAGTATAAATATTATCACTGATAAAGTTATAAACTCTTTTAGTCTCATTATGGTAAATGATTGATCTTTGTTTAAAATTACAATTAATACACCAAAGATCAGACCAATAAATCATCTCAAAGTCTCTAGTTAGGATCAAGATTAGATAATGAGGAATAGGAACTTTCTGACTAATTCCGATTATTCCATCCATGGATCGAAATTAGTATTTGTACTGGCATAAATATCAGTGTTGTTGTATCTGATAATTGTTGTCAAATACTCGAGTTGTGCCTTTGCATATTTTTGTTCAGGATCGAGTTTTAGTATTTTGCTAAAATCATTTACAGCCTTTGCATTTTCACCTAGTTGTATTAGTAACTTAGCCCTTTTGTATAGCAAATCAACATTAGGACTTTTGCTAATCAAAATATCCAACTTACTTATCCCCTCTATGATCTCCCCTTCTTCTTTTTTCAATCGTAGTCTTTTTAATCTTCATAAAAACAAATGTAGGCACTTGTCTCCTTTACTCTTAACTTAAAGTTTTTGTGGGTATGAACAACAAAACTATTATTAAGTTTAAAATCTGCCCATCCATCCTGACCTTCAATCCACACCGAAATCATTCCATGTGTAACTGAAAAAACTTCTTGCTTTAGCGTGCCAAACTGATACTCGCCAGGTGCAATTATACCAACTGAGAATACTTGCTCATCGCCTTCGTAGGTCAAACTCATTACTTTGTCGCCGTGGTACTTTCTTAATTCATACATAGTTCCATGTTTTGGTAACAAATGTAATGATATTATTTCACATATACTAATATTCTCTATATGTTTCCTCAGTAATAATTAATCGCTTTTAGAAATCCTCAAGAAACTTATTTCAATTTCTCCGTTTTCAGGATAAATACTCAACCAGTTATTATCTTCTGAGAACCATTTATATTGGTTACCAACCCGAATAATGTAATCATTCTGCTCGTTTCCTTCAGGAACCTGAACCACAAAACCACCATTTTTACCCTTATCGCTACCGTAGCCAAAAATAATTTTGAAGGGATTTCCGCTCAAGTTTGTTGCCTTAACGAAAATATAATTACTTTTTCTAACATTTATCCTAACTGGTTCAAAAGCCAAAGTTTCAGTAGTATTTGAACTAACTATAATTGTTTGTTCAAGCACGTCAACAATTGAATTTTCCTCGATATAGTTAATAATTTTTGTGATCATCTCTTCTGGATAAGTCATATCAGGAAAAATATCATCAGCCTTCTGATAAGCAGCTATTGCCTTGTCGTAAATCTTAGCAGCATAAAATTTATCAGCATCCGCAATTGCAAGATTGTACTCGTTTCTTACCAATGCCAGTTTCTCCTCAATTATTGTATTACACTCTGCCATTCTTTGCTTAGGATAATTTTCATCAGGTTTAAAACCTGAAGCGGCTTTGTATTGCACAAGTGCCTCTCCTAAGTTGGATGCATCGAAATAATTGTCTGCCTTAACAATTGCCAAATTGTATTTTCTTGCATTTTCAATAGCAATACGCTCCAAAATTCCATTTATCTCCAATATTTTATTTCTTGGATATGTTTTATCGGCATTAATACCCGATGCTTCTTCGTATGACACTTTAGCCAGCAAATAATCTTTGTCGGCAAACAGACTGTCGGCTACAGTTATAGCATTTTCATATGCAATTTTAGCAGCCATTACCTTTTCATACTCTGCCTTTTCACTTATTAACTCCTCAAGTTTGTTTGTGGCAAAAACATCACCCGGCTTAATTACTAAAGCATCCTTAATCGCAATTATTGAGGCATCATACAAATATATATTTTGTAATGAATCACTTTGCTTTAAGAAAGTTTGATACTGTATGTTAGCAATTTCATCAAGTCTTCTTTGCTCAAGCAAGTCATCAATTTCAACTATTTTAGTTTTAGGCTCTTCCTCGGCAGGCTTCCATTCAGAGGCTGATACAAATGATTTTCGGGCATCAACTAAATTGTTTTCTGCAAGTAAGCGAGCACCCAACGACATTTGTATTGAATAGTTTTCTTCTATCTCAAGTTGCCTTGCAACGTCGGCCATCAGCATTTCTGCTTCTGCTATTTTATTTATTGGGTATTCCTCACCTTCTTTAAGTACCAAGGCCTCTCTGTATTTTTCAAGTGCTTTTTCATATTGCATCGAAAGCATATAATTATCAGCCTCTGATATCAGTCCATCGTATTGTGATTGAACATTCTCCTGCTCTGTAATTGCCTTTTGAAGCATCTCAATTTCAAGTAACTGACTCGCAGGGTATTTATCGTTAGGACGAATACTTAGGGCAAGTTCATACTTAACTTTTGCATTAATTAGTTCTCTTTCGGCAAACAGCGAATCGGCGGCTATCAAAATATTTCCGTACTCTGCTTCGAGTTTTTCTTGCCTTTCTGCAAAGATATTTTCAATTTCAGCAAGTTTCTTTTTTGGGTAGGGAGCCTTCGGTTTTAAACTCAATGCAAAATTATATCCACCAATGGCTTCCTCAAATTTCTCAATACTAAACAAACTATCAGCCTGAGCAACTGCCTTTTTATAGTTAGCCGTTAAATCTTTCATTTGATCTCTTAGTTGATCATCAATCTTCAAAATCATGTCGGCAGGATAGGTATTTTCAGGCCATAATTCACTTGCTTTTAAGTAAGTTTCTTTTGCCGAAACATAATCCCTGTTTACATACTGCTCATCTGCAATTTCAATTTGCTTATTGTATTCGTCCTGATTCTTGGCAAGTGGCTCATATTTCTTAATTTCGTTTGCAACTACCCAATTTTCAGGGAATGCCTCAAGTGCCTTATTTAAATGTTTAAGAGCCTGAGAATAGTTCTTAACACTAACGTATCTTTTTGCAAGTTCTACCTCCTCAGTATATATTTTTAGTTTTTCATCGTATTCAATTTTCTTTTCTTTGGTTTTTGCTATAGTAATTTCCAATTGCTGGTTACCAGGGAAAATTTTTCCTGCTCTTTTGTAATTTAATAGTGCTTCTTCAAATTCATTCTTACTGATATACTCATCAGCCTCAGTCAGTAAATTATTAAACGATTCAAGTTTCTCCCTTTGATTAGTTTGCAAATCCCTAATTGAGTTTGCTTTGTTCTTAGCATAACTATCATCGGGAAAAATGGCTAGAGCCTTATAATACTCATTCAAAGCATCATCAAATTTATTCTGACTAAAAAGCAAATCAGCCTTATCAATAATTTCCAGATATCGGTCCTCTTGTTCCATTTGAGAGCCCATTTTACTCACAATTTTATTTATTTGTGAGTTTGCATATTCATCTTTGGCCTTAAATGATAGTGCCATTTCGTAATATGCTTTAGCATCAAGAAATTTTTCTTCCCCAAAAAACCTATCACCCATAATAATAGCTTCATCGTAGGTTTTAGCCTGCTGTGAGAAAGCCGTGGTCCCCAGCATTAACAAGATAATTATTATCAGTGCTTTACCAAAATATTTTTCAAGTCTAAGATTCATTATAAATTTTCTCTTTATCCTGCTTATTTGTATACCTTCATTTCAACAATAAAGAACGCTTATTTCTCGATATTATTTTTCAATTAAATACGGCCGTCAATTATTTCCAATTTCCTGTCTGCCATATTTGCCAACTCCTTATTATGAGTTACAATTACAAATGTTTGCTTAAGTTCTTCCCTTAAAGTAAAAATTAGTTTGTGCAAAGCATCAGAAGCCTCTGAATCCAAATTCCCTGAAGGTTCGTCGGCAAGGATTACAGCTGGATTATTTATTAGGGCTCTTGCAATTGCAACTCTTTGCTGCTCTCCTCCCGACATTTCGTTTGGTTTATGCGTCGACCGATTAGTCAAATTCATTAATCCCAATAGTTCTTTAGCCTTTTCTTCTGCCGAACTTTTACTTTTTCCTGCAATAAAAGCAGGAATGCAAATATTCTCGAGTGCCGTAAATTCAGGTAATAGGTGATGAAACTGAAAAACAAATCCAATCATTTTGTTTCTTGTTGCTGAAAGTTCTTTGTCTTTTAAACCTACCAAACTTTTATCGTTCAGAGTAATTATCCCCGAATCAGGCTTTTCAATAGTGCCTAGAATTTGCAATAAAGTTGATTTTCCAGCACCCGATGCCCCAACAATTGAAATAATTTCACCTTTGCTTACTTGCATACTAATACCATTAAGTACCTGTATGTTTCCAAACTTCTTTGTTATGTTTTCGGCTTTTAGCAAAATTAATTTTTTGCAAAGATAGTGAAATGAAGGTAAGAAAGAGTGTGCAAGTTGTCGGGTTGTCAACTATATTCAGGATGGGTAATGGGCAGGTGAAGGCTTAATCAACAACAATAACTATGACAACCCGACAACAACGACAACCTTTTCTCAACTCCTTATTTATATTTCCTTCTAAATTTTGATTTTGCGAAAAACTTTCTGTATTAAAGTATTAAGTTTTTATTAATATGTTTACTTTTGGTGTCCTAAAATTTTGAATAAATTTAAATCAACAAAAAGATGAATTTACACGAATACCAAGGTAAATCAATACTTAAAGGTTATGGCGTTAATGTTCCATTTAGCATAATGGTCACTTCACCTGAAGCCGCTGTGGATGCAGCAAAAGAAATACAAAAACATACAGGATCAGATAAGTGGGCTGTAAAAGCCCAGATCCATGCCGGTGGACGCGGAAAAGGTGGTGGTGTTAAGATTGCTAAAAGTCTCGATGAAGTAAAACAATTTGCTGATGAGATTATTGGCATGATGCTGATTACACCTCAAACTAAAAAAGAAGGAAAACTGGTAAGTAAGATTATTGTTGAACAAAATGTTTACTACGCAGGGCCGGAAGATGTTGAAGAATATTATATGAGTATATTGCTTAACCGCGATTTAGGCCAAAATATGGTAATGTATTCGCCACGTGGTGGAATGAATATTGAACAGGTTGCTGAAGAAACTCCTGACGAGATCTTTCATGAAGTTATTGATCCAAAAGTAGGGATTACAGGATTTCAGGCCAGGAGAATTGCTTTTAACTTAGGACTAAGCGGTATCGCCTTTAAAGAAATGGTGAAATTTGTTGCTGCCCTTTACAAAGCCTATGTTGGTGCCGATGCGAGTTTATTTGAAATCAACCCAATTATTAAGGCTGCTGACGGAAAGGTTTTTGCAGCCGATGCTAAAGTTTCAATTGATAACAATGCACTTTATCGCCACAAAGATATTGCAACAATGCGCGACCTTTCAGAAGAGGATCCTGCTGAAGTTGAAGCTAGCCGTTTTGATTTGAATTTTGTAAAACTAGATGGTAATGTTGCTTGTTTGGTTAATGGTGCCGGACTTGCCATGGCTACTATGGATATGATAAAAATGTCGGGTGGAAATCCTGCCAACTTCCTTGATGTAGGTGGCACTGCCGATGCAAAACGTGTTGAAGAAGCTTTTAGAATTATTCTGAAAGACCCAAGTGTAGAGGCAATTCTTGTTAATATTTTTGGAGGAATTGTTCGTTGCGACCGTGTTGCTCAGGGTGTTGTTGATGCCTATAATAATATTGGAGATATTAATGTCCCAATTATAGTAAGATTACAAGGAACCAATGCCAAAGAAGGTAAGGAACTTATTGACAACTCAGGGCTTAAAGTTCACTCAGCAATAAGATTGCAAGAGGCTGCTGAACTTGTAAATGAGGTTGTAGGATAAAAGAATATTTATTAAAAAAGGCTGTATCACTTAGGTGGTACAGCCTTTTTTGCTTTTGTAAAGTCGCAGACTTTAATTTATTAAAAGGTTTAAGATACAATCTTAAACCAGAGATAGTTCAAAAAACTTCTATTTATTTTGAGGTTTAATATGCAACATTATACCAGTGTGATTATTTGTAGATTTATTTTTTTCTAAGACTGAATTCTTTACTTCCTCCGTCCCAGGTTTTTGTTGCCCATTCATCACAAGTGCCATCACCAAAATCAATAGTTGCAACCCATAAATCCCTTTGGTAAAAATCTACTATGCCTGAAACAATGTAATCGCAATCATCAGTTTTTATCAAAGGTTCAACAATCACTTTAGTATACTTCGAAGAATTGTTATCTTTTCGTTTTAAGATAAATTCTGTTGTTTCATCACCAACTGTTTTTGTAGCAATATTATCACACCTGCCATCACCAAAATCAATTGTTACAATAAGTACATCTCCTTTATAAAACTCAACCGTTCCTTCTACTATGAACCTACAATCATCAAGCCTTACTAATGGTTTTGTGATAATTTTTTCATAATCTCCATCACCTTTTAACTCAAAGTCAGCTTCCAAACTTTTAAACTCATCCTCCATTGTTTTGGAATTATCAGTTTTATTACATGCAATAAGCATGATTAATAAACTCATGGTTAAAATACTTATGACTTTTTTCATTTTGCAAAGTTTAAGATTGTGAGAAAAATAATATCATGCGAATGTACAAAAATACCTTGCTGTAACAAAATTAACTGCTTGAATAGTTTTATACAAGAAGGGTAAGGATAAAAATAATGTTCATGAAAACTTAAAAACAATATAAATTATGTACAAAAAAAGGCTGTATCACTCTGTGATATGGCCTTTTCTGTTTTCAGAAAGTCACAGACTTTAATTTATTTAAAGGTTTAAGATGCAATCTTAAACCAGAGCGATGTACAATCTTAAACTAGGGTGCGAAATATTCTTTCCTTTTAAGCAAATAAATCCTTCAAGAAAACAACAACGAAAAATATCAAAAGTTCAAATCCAACCAGCAACCAGTATCCAGCAACAGTTCCTACTCAAACAAACTATTTACAAATTCCTTACGGTTAAAAATCTGGAGGTGCTCCATCTTTTCGCCAACGCCAATATATTTTACAGGTATTTTAAACTGGTCGCTTACACCAATTACAACACCACCTTTGGCAGTTCCATCGAGTTTGGTTAGAGCCAGTGCATTAACTTCTGTTGCAGCAATAAACTGCCTTGCTTGTTCAATGGCATTTTGACCAGTAGAAGCATCGAGAACCAAAAGTATTTCGTGTGGTGCATCTGGAATTAATTTCTGCATCACTCTACTGATTTTCGATAATTCATTCATCAGGTTAATTTTATTATGAAGACGACCAGCGGTGTCAATAATCACAACATCGGCATTTTGGGAAATACCAGATTTTAGGGTATCGTAAGCAACCGATGCAGGATCGGCATTCATTCCTTGTGAAATTATGGGAACTCCAACTCGGTCAGCCCAAATTATTAGTTGGTCAACAGCTGCTGCCCTAAAAGTATCAGCAGCACCAAGCACAACCGATTTACCAACCTTTTTAAAGTTGTAGGCTAATTTACCAATGGTTGTTGTTTTGCCAACACCATTTACACCAACAACCATTATCACATAGGGCTTTTTATCTTCGGGAAGAACAAAATCATCGCCATCGCCAGTATTATTCTCTTCCAGAAGGTCTGCAATTTCCTCCTTGAGCATTGTATTAAGTTCGTCAACACCCAAGTATTTATCGCGGGCAACACGCTCTTCAATACGCTCGATTATTTTCAAAGTGGTACGGACTCCAACATCGGAAGTAACAAGAGCCTCTTCCAGATTATCAAGTACTTCGTCGTCAATTTTAGATTTGCCAGCAACTGCTTTCGACAGTTTGGCAAATACACTCTGACGTGTTTTGTCGATACCTTGGTTAAGATCTTCCTTTTGCTTCTTTTTGGAAAAAACCGAAAACAATCCCATAGTTAAATTTCTTAAAACTCAAATTTCATATAACAAATAAATCCCAAAACCCTCATTATGAATATAGTATGTCGCAAACAAAAAAAGAGCCCTCTCCCGTATTCAGGAAAAAGCTCTTTAAGACCTAATATGTGTTAGTCAATTATTTTTTTGAAAAATAATCTTTTACCTGATCTGTAGGAATAACTTCTTCTTTAAAGGTATAGGCACCTGATTTAGGTGATTTGGCCATACGAATGACCTTAGCAAAATCCTTACCTGATGATTGTAGTGATGCAACAACTTTCTTAGCCATGGTTCAAATTATTTAATTTCTCTGTGAATTGTCATTTTCTTAAGGATGGGGTTGTACTTCTTAAGTTCAATCCTATCCGGAGTATTTTTCTTATTCTTAGTGGTAATATATCTTGAAGTACCAGGTTTTCCGCTGGTCTTATGCTCAGTACACTCTAATATTACCTGAATTCTGGCATCTTTTGTCTTCTTGGCCATTATTTTATTTCTTTAAAATTTCGGTCGGCAAAAATATCAACATTTACCAATAAAACCTAATAATTATACTAATATTTTCAATTTCCTATAATTGTCTGAATATAAGGCGCTATACCTGAGAAAAAGAACTCAACAGCTATCACCATAACTATCAGTCCCATAAGCTTCATCATAATTTTATTTCCAGTATCACCTAAGATCTTCGTAATTCCCACAGCCCCAATTAAAACTGACAACAAAACAACAGAAACCAGAAGAATAGAAATAAGAACAACCATTTTTGAACTATAGTCAGAACTCTCTCCCATTAATACAATAGCATTAGTTATTGCACCAGGTCCTGCAATCATTGGAATTCCAAGTGGTGTGATGGAAATGTCATCAACATATTTATCCACATCTTCTGGTTTTATTTTTATGGGGCTAAGCCTGGCATTGAGCATATCATATCCCATTATAAAAAACAAAAATCCACCAACAACTTTAAGTCCTGCAACCGAAATCCCAAAGAAACTGAATAGATATTCGCCAGCAAAGGCAAATAATACTAATACAAAAGTTGCAGTAATAACTGCTTTTATTGCTGTTCGTCTCCTTTCCTTTTTTGAAAGATCTGATGTCATTGTGAGAAAAACAGGCATAATGCCCATTGGATTCATCAATGTGAGGAAGGATGTAAAGTAAAGAAGTATTGTAGTAAAATTGTCCATTGTTTATTGTTATTTCAAAAATCTCATTACAATTGATTAAGTAAACCTTCTCAAAGATTATGAGTTAATCCGTACTTTAGTACGGGATATTCTACCATATTGAATTAAGTTCTCTTACCCTGCACTAAAGTACAGGGTAACTCAATTACAATTCGTTTATTCTTTGTTCAACCGTCTCCATAACTGCATCGCGGCATGATCTTGCCTGTTCTGCAATTTCAGAACCTCTTTCCAATAGGTCAGAAGTAAACTTTTTGTCGGCAATACCCTGTGCATTAATTTTTACATTTAAGAATGCACCTTCAACAGCTGTAAGTGCACAAAGAACACCAACACCTGCATCCGAAACAGAGTTAGGATTGCCATACTCGGCCATTGCCCTAATTACCTGAATTGAGTGGTAAGCTTCTTCCATTACCTTAAAAGGAATCTCCATAGCATACTTTGAAGCATCTTCAATTGCCTGCTTACGTGCTTTTTTCTCCTCATCTGATTTCTTAGGCAATCCGAATGCATCCATTATTTTATTAAACGCATTAGTGTCTTCATCAACAAGGTGGAGAAGTATGTCTTTGTACTTCTGACCTTTTTCGGCCCAATCAGAAAACTCTTCCCAACGATCGTCCCAACCGCGTTTATGCGATGAAAGGTTAGCAACCATTGTTGCCAGAGATGCACCCAAAGCACCTACTGAGGCAGCAATTGAACCACCTCCCGGCGCTGGAGACTCAGAAGCTGTTTCGTTGGCAAAATCTTTAACCGACATATCAACTAATTTCTGAGACCCATCTTCAAGTACAAATTCAATAATACTCTTTTTAGGGTCGAAAGGTTTTAAATCGCTTAGCCCCATCGACTTGGCCGCAATCCTGATAAGTTCATCATTGTCAACACCTACTGATCGTTTTTGCTTTCTAAGAAAATACTTTCCTGCATCAAGCATGGCCTCAAGTGGGATAAGACCAACAAGTTCGGAACCTGTAACCCTAATTCCTCTTGCTTCGGCTTTTTTCCAAACTTCATCATAGGCGATGTGCACAGGTGTAATACTAATATTTGTGAGGTTCATGGAAATTTGAGCAATACCGTATTCCTCGATAAACCAACCAATACCTTTAACTGCTTTTAATGAGCCCGGAATCATAACCGGTTTGCCTTTTTCGTCTTTAACAATTGGTCCTGTAAAAGGATTCCCCTCGCGTTTTGATCTTCCTCTTTCCCTTACGTCAAAGGCAATTGCATTGGCACGGCGAGTTGAAGTTGTGTTAAGGTTTACGTTGAAAGCAACCAGAAAATCTCTTGCGCCAACAGCAGTTACGCCACTTTTAGCAACACTTTCAGTAAACTCGTTGGGACCAAAATCTGGCTTCCATCGTTCAGTTGTTATTCTTTCGGGTAATGCCTCATACTCACCTGAGCGGCATGTTGCAAGGTTTCTTCTTTCTTCTGTAAAGGCAGCATTTTCGTAACAGAAAACCGGAACTCCGGCTTCATTTCCAATTCTTTCAGCCAACTTACGTGCATACTCAACAGTTTCTTCCATGCTGATATTTGCAACCGGAACAAGTGGGCAAACATCTGTTGCACCAAAACGGGGATGCTCACCTTTTTGATGACGCATATCAATTACCTCAGCAGCTTTTTTAACTGCCTGAAATGCGGCCTCCAAAACTTCATCGGGAGTACCTACAATAGTAACCACTGTTCGATTGGTGGCGGCACCAGGATCCACATCTAAAAGTTTAACGCCTTCTACCTTTTCAATCTCGTCTGTAATCTGCTTAATAACAGACATGTCGCGTCCTTCACTAAAGTTTGGTACGCATTCTATAAGTTGCTTCATTCCTGTATCTTTTTGCTTAAAAATTTCGAACTGCAAAAATAAGAAAATATGGTCAAATAAGAACCGCAAAAAACTTGTTGGTTTGTCTGGATATTAAGTTATCTAGTTTAAGTTGTCCTGGGTTTTAACCCGGGGATTTTTAATTGGCTCCGGGTTAAAACCCGGAGTAATTCATGCCTTTTTCATAAGGTTTATAATCCTTGGGTTAAAACCCGGAGTAATTCATGGGAATAATTTAGATTATTAATTACTTCTTCTTCCTGAACTTTTCTCTGGTTTGTGAAGCCAAATCATCAAAT
>JAOZNY010000267.1:1628-3551 GCA_029933565.1 Bacteroidales bacterium | reverse complement strand
TGTAAGAATTCAAAGTTAAATTCTGTTGTATGGCTGACCAGATACCAAGGAAGCAAAGAAATTATTATCGAAAAGCCAAAGCACAAACTTGTATCAAGCCATACGGCTAGAAGAACCTGCGTAAGCCTACTCCTTGCAAAGGGTGTTCCTCCAACCATCGTAATGAAACTGACAGGTCATACTGATATCAAAACCATGATGAAGTATGAAAGAACCACTACGGATGCACTCGAAGAATCACTATTGAAAATTTTTAATTTCTAATTTTTTGTGTATTTGTGAGGTGCAGCAGGCCTTATACTTAGATCCCTAACCCAAATCTACTGGAAAAAAGTTTTAAGGAGCCCTTTCTCAATTTATACCAATGAGAAAATGGAAATTCCTCGCCGATAGAATAAAAGAATCCAATCTCATTCTAAAAATCCAAAACCGACATTGTAACTACCAATTAACATGCTTAGGGTCGGCTGTTGACGATTGATCTTGCACTAAGTTATCTCCACGAGTCCATAAAAAAAAACCCAACCCCAGCACATTAAATTGTCAGTCTTCTATTATTAAATTTTGAAGATAGACTCAAGAACAGGGACTAGCCATTAAGCCAATTAATGAATCAGGTTTAGTACGACCTACTCATTATATAAGCCTTAATGACTACCCCGCCAAAGGGAACTTTTACCCCCACATCACTTTGAATATTAATCTTTTAACAGCCTATTGCCCATTTCTAACTTTAATTATTAATCAGGTGTGTCGATTACCTATATAAAGCCCCAAAACGGCATTGGGCAAATCATATGTACAGCAGTGAAAAAACCATTGAACTAACACTGAAATGGCAAGATGCGTTTCAAACCCTCCTGAATGAGATATACTGGCCTGGATATGCAGAGAATTTGGCTAAAGAAGAGCCAGAAGCGTACTCACGGGAGTATTTCTACTTCATTTCACTTTATGACGAACCTCCAACTGCATAACGAACCCTCATGCTGGTTGAATTCAAAGAATCTGTCAAATAATAATGCATTTTCTTGAATTAGCACTTTTTCACGTATTTGCAGCATTCAGTCCTCTGTATGCCCCATTTTACAAGGGTTCTAGTGCTAACTGTCCCCGAGCAGAATGTCTTACGTACTTTAAGGTGATTGGACATTTTCCTCGAGGACACTTCAGTCATCAGAAGATTTTATCCAGACTATTCCCTGTTAAATAATTTTGATAAGTATCAACCACCTTTACGAGTTCTCTCCTATTCTTTCGAGTGCCATTCACCATAACTTTTACCCCTTTTGTGATAAAGCAAAATGAGTAGACTTTTTGAGCGATTATGCTTGACCCAGGAATATTTTTTAAACCTACTTGAATCTGGCTTTTCCATTCTCCGGCTTCCTTATTCTCTGATACTTTATCTGAAAAATCATTCAAGATACGATCGATTACTTGATTAGCCTGTCTATTACTCTCATAAAAGAAATATGCATCTACTACCTCCTGAATCTTTTTATTACTCATATTCAACAAATCCTTTAACATTTTCTCATTTTTACCATTCTTGATGTATTTCTTGGCTGCAAAAAGTAATCGCACTACACTGACTCCCGCATTCTTTGCAGTATTAACAGTTTCTTCCAGTCTTTTCTTAAAAGTCTTTGGAACATAAAGAACATTATCCTCTTTCGCAACCTTTTTATCAGTAGTTGAATTTGCAGTAAGTTCAAGTAGGTTATTGTGAGTCATGCTCTCTTGATGTAACGGAAGCATTGAACGCAAATATCTAGCATCTTTCTTAATACGTTTGGGTAATATTGCTTTCTGACCTTTTCTGTACTTGGCTTTCTGTTCTGCCTGATCTGGCTGTTCAGCACCATAAAATTCCATTTCTTCTTCAATTATCACAGTCTTATCAATTGCGCTTAAAGATGG
>JAOZNY010000267.1:0-1618 GCA_029933565.1 Bacteroidales bacterium | reverse complement strand
ACGTCCTTGAAACTTTTGTATGCCAGATTCGCAACCATGCACTTTTTAAGGATAACCTTACCGCTTGATAACTCCATGTAATAATCTTTAAACATTGGGTCGATTTCTCTTAATGAATCAAATTCCTCCTTAGGAAAGTTATCCAAGACCTTCTGAATATGGGCGAGGTTGGCTTCTATACTTTCCACACCAGACCATTGACTTTTTTCCTCTCCATAATAATGGTGATGGAAATAAAAATAGCCAGTGTAATTCCTGCACCTCCCAAGGTACTGTAAGAATCCAAGCGGATCAAATTTCCCTACAAGAAAAACCGCATCAATATCTTTATCATTGATGTTGGTACCAGCCTGAGCAATGCTGTTGATTATTAAAATATCTGTGCCTAGTGGAATCTCATCCTTTTGCATAAGGTAATCCCAGGATTGTTTCTCAGTTGAATCTCGCCTTTGTGCATTAAGGACAACCACTTTTCTATTTGGTAATAATTCTTGGATTTCTTTCTCAAAATTATCCTGATCTTTAATAAGTTCAGTCCAGATTACTACTTTTTTCCATTCATTGTTTTGACTAATATTCTTCGCTATTGTTGCTGCCATTCCCCTCTCAATTTTAATAGGAACAATCCTCTTTGGTGGTATATCTGTGGCATCAACCCTGATCACCTCATCTATTCCAAGAACATATTTCATAACCCAGACTGATTGCGTAGCAGTAAAACCAATCACAGGACAACCAGACTCCTTTATTGCAAGAATAGTTGGGTCAAAATCCTTTCTAGGGTTTTGGAGAAAAGTATGGGTTTCATCAATAACAAAGATCGTTTTTTCTGGGTCTAGCATTCCCTCTTCAAATAGCCTGTGGACTCCATCTATCGTCGAAAGGTATGTATCAGGCCACTCTCGTTGATTTTCTTCTTCCCATCTTAGTAGATCACCCCTAGTTTTACTATTGTAAATAAAAGCATGTATTTTCTTTGCATTTAATTTATTGTAAACTTGAGTAGAAATACTTATTTGTGGCATCAAAAATACTAACTGATGTTCTGGATTACGATTAATCAAATCCATTGCAAGTGTTGTTTTGTGGGTACCGACTGGTGCTGTAATGTGAAGTTTCTTTTTATTTAAGATTGTTTCATCTATTCTTTTAAAAAGGTAATCTTTTTGTTCAAAGATTGAGGTTTTAACTGTTAGATTTGTTATTTTCATAATATCCCTTGGGTCTATCGTTCATTACTTTTTTAATTATGCCACTTTTAACCCGATTACGGAAGGCATTACGTCCTATTCCCAATTTAATACAGCCTTCTTTTTGGTTATCAACTGTCGTTCCACCCGGAAGCAGGTATTGGTGCTTGGTTTTTTCATTCATAATGCTTGATGTTTGTTGTCTCCACAATTGAAGAATGAAGTTTTTTAATTAGTTTTCTAAATACTTGAGATTGCGTTTTACCATGTAAGTACTCGCAGATCTCAAGCCATTTGCCTCGGGTTTCGTCAGACACCCTAACATGGACTTGGGCATTTTGCCTTTGCATAATTTGTTGTTTTAACAATGTTGTTTTTAAGTATTGAGAGAAATGTTGATACAATTGTCCCTCTACCTTTAATCTTAG
>JAOZNY010000066.1 GCA_029933565.1 Bacteroidales bacterium | reverse complement strand
TCTTCACGCGAACGTTCAATAATTGCTTCTCTAACATCCTGTGCATCTTCACGACCCGGACGATGGAAATATGTTTTCTCGGCATAAGCCTCAGTATCGAAATCACGACGCATAGGAGGAATATCATCCCAATCTTCCAACATCAAATCTTGTGGAGCCTCGAAACCTTCAAATTGAATTCCGTACATCTCGCGTGCTTCGCGCTGATAAGTGTTGGCCTGACGCCAGATACTTTCAATGTTCGGCATTAAAGGGTTCTCCCTTTCTACACGAGCCCTGATAAAAACCTTAAGCTTTTCAGTTGGTGACCAAACAATATAAATAAGTTCAAATTCGCCTTCCTCAAGCCAATCGACAAAAGCAATATGACTTAAGTGAATGTATCCCATTCCACTTTTTAAATAAGTAAGCACCGAAGGAACACATTGTTTATTCACATAAAAATCGAGCCTGTTGCCTTCATAATCCTTCTCCGTAGCTTCGGGATAAGTGGCTTTTATCGCTTCGATTAATTTTGATTTTATTTCTTTCATTTTTTTAGTGTTTTGGGTTCCGTGTTTGGTGTTCTGTGTATCCACTGAACTCCAAACCCTAAACTCTGAACTCATTTACCAATTATAATCCGGCATTACCCAATTTGGAATAATCTTTTTTTGATTTGCCCTATACGACTCAAGGTTTTCCTTATATTCCTTTGCACCATTACCTTTACCATCAGCAATAAGTTGCTGAAGCTTTACAAAACCTGAAATAACAGATTCGGGACGAGGCATGCATCCGTTAATGTAAACATCAACTGGAAGATATTTATCGAGAACTTTAATGGTGTTATACGAATCGTAGTACATTCCACCGTTAATGGTACACGAGCCAAAACCAATAACATATTTTGGATCCTGCATTTGCTCGTAAACACGAATTACTCTTTTAAGAGTTTTCGTAGTAAGGTAGCCTGTAATTAAAAGTACGTCGGCCTGACGTGGAGTGGCTGCTCCTCTTATTCCAAATCTCTCAGCATCATACCTTGAAGTCATTGTTGGAGGAATTTCAATTGCTCCACAACCTGTTCCGTAAGCAAGTACAAACAATGAATGCTTCCTTGCCCAATTTTGGATGATGTCGACTATCTTTTGTGAATTTTTATCGTTTATCATTTTTCTTTTTTTAACTTAATGTAATACCTAAACAAAGAATTCAAAAAACCAATTGGAGCTCTTATGGCACACCCCTAACCCCTCTGCCTTCGGCATCTCCCCAAAGGGGAGAACAGCCCTGTCAAAGAGAGGATAATTGGTAATTATTTTTTTGAATTCTATCATAAAATAAAACATAAATAGTTTAAACAAATACTGCATAAAGAATGGCAATAAAACCAAAGAATGTAGGCCATCCCCAGAAGAATTTTATTGACTGTTCGGTACGGTATCGAGGGCTTACAATTCCGTATAAAACAGGAACCATATAAAGAGCAAAAGTTTTTAAAACTAATATGATTAAATTATCGGCTCCACCCATAAACAGGTCAACATAAAGTGTAAGTTTTACAAAAGCAAATATTGAACCTGATGACATCATGGTGAAAAGATATTTTCCACCGTTTTCAGAAACCGGTCCAGATGCTAACTCAGTTGGAGCACCAACAATGTCGAATGGAGAGTAACGGAACATTCCAAGCATTGCTAAAACGGCGGCAATAAAAGCAAATGGTGATGTGAACATCATCCATCTTCCAGTTTCGTGCTGTGCCTCCATTAAACCTGTAACTGATGTTGTGTCGAACTGAATCATCAGTGCTACCAAAGCCATCACCCAAGGTATTTCGAAACCTACCATTTGCGAAAGACCACGCGTTACACCTATTGCTGAGTTAGGGTTACCGGTTTGTCCGGCACCAAGTGCCATTCCCAAAGGACCAAAAACCATAATGTAAATCAGAAAGATGAGGTCGCCATCAAAATTAAGGTTTGTAAACCATCCACCATTGTTTAAAATGGGGATGAACATTAAAGAAACTATTGATGAGACCATCACAAAAGCAGGTCCGAAGTGCTGCATTATACCATGATTGATAGCTGTTGTTTTACCAATAAGTTTAAAGGCATCAATAAAGTTTTGATACCATGGAGGCCCCATTCTATTATGGATTCTTGCGGTTATTTTCCTAACAATACCACCATATGACATACCTACTATAAAGGCTAATACTATGGTTGCTATTGCACCTAATATATTTAATGTTAATTCCATTTGTTATTAATTTTTATAATCCAAACAAAGTGTTTTTAAACATCAGCAGGATTACTATAAAAATCACTGCATAAAGCGCATATGTTTGTCCGTTACCGGTGTAAACCCTGCGTGTAAAATCGAATAAAGCTTCCATGCCACGGCCAAATTCATTGTAATATTTATCAATCTGGCGTTTCATAAGTGGCTCAACAGTTCTGAGAAAAGGCTGGAAGAAATTAACGCTGAAAGTTAAGTTTTCATGTTCCAAAGGAACCTCGCCTGAAGAACTGATATCTTTAGTGGTAACATATCTTGTTTTTTTAAATCCTTTTATTGTAAGGAAAATGGCAAAGAATGCAAATACTGCAATAATTGCATAAAGAATAGGTTGCAGCATTATCTGATCTCCCCATTCGTTGAACAACATCGACATTTCCCAGTATTTACCCTGTGTAGAAGCAAATCCCATTTCTTGCATTCCTGCATTGATTGGATCTAAAATCAATCCGGGGAAAGCACCCAAAACAAATGTTCCAAAAGCAAGTAGTAGCATCGGCACTACCATCATGGCAGGAGCCTCTTTTACATGAGCCCACTCTTTTTCTTCTTGTCCAAGGAAAAAGCCGAAAAGGAATTTATAACAATAAAGAAATGCTGCTGTACTAGAAAAGAAAATTACAATAACCAAAATATAATGACTGCTACCAATTAATGATTCGTATAGCATCCATTTGCCAACAAACCCTCCTAAAGGTGGAATACCTGCAAGGGCGATAATCGACATTAAGGCTGCAAGGAAAGTCCATGGCATTTTTCTGATTAATCCAGTAACTTCAGTAAAATTGCTGGTTCCTGTCTGGCGCTCAACAGCGCCTGTTACCATAAATAATGCTCCTTTAAAAAGACCATGCATTACAGCCATAAACAAAGCAGCAAGCATTGCCAGTGGAGTTCCAACTGCAACACCAACTATTATATATCCAAGTTGAGCAACTGAAGAGTAAGCAAGAAGTTTTTTGGCATCATCCTGAGCAACAGCCCAAAGTGTGCCACCAACAGCAGTTATTGCACCTAGCCAGGCTATGGTTTCTCTTAACCAAAATCCTTCAGGAATAATTGGAACAAGGCTAACCATTACGATTACCATCCCGTAAATACCCATCTTAGAAAGTGCACCTGAGAAAATACTGGTATATGCCATTGGTGCATGACTATATGAACCTGATGCCCATACATGAAGTGGCATCATGGCACTTTTTACGCCAAAACCTACCAACAGCAAAATTGGGATTAACCATTGCATTGTTGGATCGAATGAAGCGAAAGAAGAAACCAAATCACTTATCATCATACTTTGGTTTAGCGAATAAATAATCACTATCGCCATAAGCATTGCATAAGCACCTATTGCGCTAAACACAAAATATTTAATTCCTACCTTTTGAACATCTTTACCCTGAAAAACAACCATAAGGTACGATGACCAGGTCATTATTTCCCAAAAGATGAAGAAAGAAATAAGGTCGCGGCTAAAGAGAATTCCCAGCATCGACATTATGCTCAATACAAAATTTGAATAGAAAAAGCCTAGGTTCTTTTTACCTTTCATTGCAGGAATTGCATAAAAACCGGCAAGAACACCAAGCCCTACTACTATGTAAGAAAATAAATATCCAAGGTAGTTGATTCCCCATGAAAGTTTATATCCTATCAAACTAAAACTTACTGTTTGTCCAACTTCAACGTTCATATAAAATAAAACAGAAGGGACAATTAATGAGGCCAGAAATACAACATCCCTTAAAATGGGGTGTATTTTTCCACTTAACCATGTTAAAGCGGCGCCTCCTAAAAATATTACGAATATCAAATAAATCATTTCCATTTTTTCAAGGATTAATTGGTTAATGATTGTCCTGCAGAAAGTACATTTTTAATGTATTGCGGAGTATCCATCAAATCGGCTGATGCATTATGCAAAACAGTACTTACAACATCTGGGTTAAACCCGATAATAAGTATTATTGCGCCAAGAACACTCATTGCAATAACTGCATTTACCCTTGGTTTTTGAGGGATTAAATCTTCTGCTTTATCAAAGAAATAAATCCTGTTTACAACCCTGAAGTAATAAACAATCTCAATAACACTAACAATAAGGATGAGAGCAATTATGAGCAACATACCTTCGTTGGCTGCTGCTGTAAGAACCGAAAGTTTACTCCAGAAACCTGCAAAAGGAGGAAGCCCTACAATTGCAAATGACCCTAATGCAAACAAAACAGCGGTGAATGGCATATATTTACCCAAACCATTAACTTCTTTTATCAATTTCTCTTTTGAGTTGAATACTAACTGGCTTCCCGATAGGAAAAGAAGAGGTTTAATGATTGCATGGTTCAGCATTAGGAATAATGCAGCATAAACGCCTTCAAGAGTACCAATACCAAAGGCAACAAAAACAAGCCCCATTTGACCAATACTTGAATAGGCCAGCATTCTTTTAAGTTTTTCCTGACGAATGGCTGCAGTTTCGGCAACAATTAAGGTAATAAGACCAATTGTAAGTAAAATATCCATGGCACCGGAAACATCAAACAATGTAAACACCATACGAACCATGGCATAAACACCTGCTTTAACAACTATACCTGCAAAAGCAGCACCAATAGGACCGGGAGCCTCAGTATATGCATCGGGTGCCCAACCGTTGAGCGGGAATATTTCGGCTTCGATACCGATACCCATCATAAAAAATATTAATGCTGTAACCTTATAACCTGCAGGCATAAGATGTATCTTACTTGCGATATCAGCCATATTCAAAGTACCCAGTTGGGAATAAATAATTGCAATGGCAATGAGCAAGGCTGAAGATGACAAAGCACCCATAAGAAGATACTTAAATGAAGCCTCAGCCGAATTACGACCGGTATAAAATGCTGTAAGAGCATAAGCCGAAATTCCTGTTATTTCAATAAATACAAACTGGTTAAAAATATCACCTGTAATTACGATTCCAACAGCACCTGCCACGAGCATCATCAAGAAGATGAAATACTTTTTGGCTGGTTCAAAGTCAACATTTCTTTTAAACCTATAACTGTAAAGCCAAACAATGAAACCCATAAAAGTCATTAGGGTTGCCAGAAAAGCTGTAAGAGGACTAAACACAAGGTTAATCCCCCAGGGGGCTTCCCAACCTGCAAGGGTTTGAATTATTGTACCATTATTGGTAACATACATTAACATACTGGCCGATGAAATCATCATGAAGGCCAACACTAGTCCAGGAATAATCCTGACCAGTTCTTTCCAAATCATTCCAAGCAACGGAATCATAAATGCCGCTAACAGTGGAATTGCTATTAATAATACCGGGCTTCCTACCATTTCAAATTCTTTATTTCGTCGATTTCCAAAGTGTGATGATGTCTGTAAAGCCTGATAACAAGCGATAATGCAACAGCAGTTACAGCAAAGCCAATAACAATGGCAGTAAGCACAAGTGCCTGGGGCACAGGGTCAACCATTCTATCAACCGCATTTTCAAAGCCAGGTGAAAAAATTGGTGCTGTACCATTCTTCACATAACCAATTGCAATAAGCAGCAGGTGAATCCCACCATCAACAATTGAAAGACCAATTACTATTTTTATGAGCGACCGCTTAGTGAGCGCAGCATAAAGACCAATCAAAATCAAAGAAATTGAGCCTCCATAAATGCCATATCGCAATATTTCGAACATTTGATTTTCCATTTCCTAACTTTCTTTTTCGTGTAAAACAGTGTAGATTAAACCTGTAAGTTCGGCAGCTACTTTAAAACCAACCAATATGTAAACTATTGGAATAATACCACCACTGAAGAGGTTGTTCATGGTACCAACAGGAAGAAAATTCTCAAGGAAAGTTCCTCCCGCCCACATTCCGGCAAAACCGAAAAGAACAAAAAAGATACCTGCAAACGATTCGATAAAAGACAACACATTATGACTTACAGAGAAATTATCATAGGCCAACAGCATCAACAAAAAGCCTGTGGCTATAATTGTACCTCCCTGAAAACCTCCACCAGGTGAAAGATGTCCGTGAATAAAAACATAAACACCTAATAAAACAATGGCTGGGAACAATAATTTTGAACCTGCTCTTACGATAGGGCTTGAAGGGAATAGTACCGATCTTTCACCAACATGGTGACGGCGTTTGTATAAAATTCCACCCAGTGCAGTTGCGGCTAAAAACAATACTGTTACTTCGCCAAGGGTATCAAAACCCCTGAAGTTAACAACAATACTTGTAATAGTATTTGCAACTTTTAGTTCACTTACCGTTTTGTCGAGATAAAAATCTTTAACACCGGTTTCGACTACCGGACCTGTTCTCCCCAGATCCATGAAACTGTCAACCAAAAAATATCCGGTTACAGCCAACAATAAAATTACTATTAACTTCTTCATTTCACAGCTGATTTTAAGTCATCCCTATCTTTAAAGTCATCCTCATGGCGCACGGTATTGCGTATGGTAATGATGAAAATAATTGTAGTAAGTGCTACACCAATTGCTGCTTCTGTTAAAGCAACATCAGGTGCTTGCAACAAAAGGAACAATGCCGATAAAATAAGACTGATAACTCCGGTGGCAATTACTGCATAAAGCAGGTCTTTTTGCACTATTGCATAAATAGCGGCACCAACCATTAAAATTATCAGAAAGAAAACTAATATTATAAACATCATGATTTTTCCTCCTTGCTTTGATTATCATTAATTTCTCTGTAAGCATCCATATTATCATCGGTACTTTTGATGTATGGATATCTTTTGCTTTTATACATGGCTCTTGCCAATGCATGCGAACTGATTGGATTTGAATAAGCAATAAAAATTAAAATAATCATTGCCTTCAAAATCCATGTCCAATTATCTTCCAACTGTAGAATACCAACGCCAAAAATAACGCTCATTGCACCTAAGGTTGTTGCTTTTGTTCCAGCCTGTAGCCTGTTATAAATATCGGGCATACGGAATATTCCGAGTCCTCCAAGGAAAAGGAATATACTTCCAAGGAGGATAAAAAACCCTCCAATAATTTCAAATATACTCATAAGGCGCCCTCCAAATATCTGGCAATTACTATTACGCCAATAAAACCAAGTACGGCATAAACAAGAGCCACGTCCATATAAATAAAGCGGTTAAATACATATGAAAGAAGTACAAGACCTGCTACAATAATAATAGTCAGGGTATCAAGAGCCACAGTTCTGTCGCCGGCAGTAGGACCTTTTACAAAGCGAAAAGCTGATAAGGTAAGTCCTACTATCATGAAAAACATTGCTATATAAATTACATAGGTCATATTAAAATATTTTTAAAAGTATGTTTTCAAATTTCTCAGCAATTTCTTTATGCACTTCTTCCGGATCGGTAGTTTTTACATCAATCCAATGAATGTAAAAAGTGTCGTCGATAACATCGAGACTTAATGTACCTGGAGTAAGTGTAATGGCATTTGCTAAAACCATACGCGAAAAATTTGTTTTTAAATTTGTTTTGAACTTAACAACACCAGGGTTAATTGGTAATGATGGTGTTAAAACCCTTCTGGCAACATCAATATTTGATTTTACAAGTTCGAATAAAAATGTGAACAAGAAAACAAACATATAAAAAATGCTTTTGGGGCATAATACCGGAAGTTCGCAACAAGTAAAAACACTTATTGTTAAAATTGAAATTAAAGCAGTAACACCTGCACCTACCAATAATTCCTGGGTGGCAAAACTGCTTGTAAAAGCAATCCAGACTACCATTAACAGAATCCAGTGAAGAACAAAGCGTGCTGCTTTTTTTGAAAAACTTAGATTTTCCATTTTTTGAATTTGTTTTAATTAATCAAGATCGTATTTATTATGACCGAAATATTTCATAAACTGAACTCTTTCGTATTCAGCAGGATTTGGTGAATTTACCTGACTCATTTTACCTTTAAAGTCATCAATCTTTTCAAAATTGTGTTTTTCCATCCAGGCTTTTAAATCATTAATCATTACACTAATGTATTCTATCCCATTCTTATATAATGTAGAAACTGTTTGCACAGCATCGGCACCTGCCAATAGTTGTTTCACTACTGCTTCTCCATCATGCACTCCCGTTGAGGCAATAAGGTCGCAACCTAACCTACCAGAAAGAATCGATGTCCAACGCAATGAAATTGCAAGGTCTGATGGATGACTAAGTACATTAGAAGGTATAATTGTAAATTTATCGATATCGAAATCAGGATGAAAGAAACGATTAAAAGCAACAATACCATCAATGCCAGTTTCTGAAAGTCTTTTTACAAAAGCTGCCAGATTTGAGAAATAATAACTGATTTTTATTGAAACCGGAATATTCAGGTTTTCTTTAATCTTCTTTACTAGTTCAAAATATCTTTCTTCGATTTCTTCACAGCCTTTTGAAAAATCTGATGGAAGTATAAATAAGTTTACTTCCAATGCATCGGCTCCGGCTTCCTGAATTTTTTTTGCAAAAAATGACCATTCATAATCACAAACACAGTTAATGCTTGCAATAACAGGAATACTGATATTGCTCTTTGCATCTTCAAGAAGTTTTAGATAATCCTTGATATTGTCTTCCTTAATTTTAAAGTCATAATAATCAAGGTAACCAATATTTGGTGCATCGTTTTTTAACTCTTCATTAATAATGCTCTCGTATTCATTATAAATCTCTTCCTCAAAAATTGATTTAAGTACAACTGCACCTGCACCACTTTTTTCAATTTTTTTTAAATTCTCAATTGAGTTGTTTAACCCTGAACTGCCAACCACAATTGGTGATTTGAGATTAAGCCCTAAATATTTTACTGATAAGTCCATATTATTTAATTTAAAGAACTGTTTTTAAATTTTAGGTGGCAAAAGTATCTAAAGATTCAACATCTAAGTAACTTATATATGTATGTAGATGTGTATTTTATGAAAGGGATTAAACTTAGGGCTGTTACCTTATTAACAGCCACTTATGCTTAGTTGCTGTTAACTGTTGAACAGACTGTTTAACAATATTGTATGCTTGTTATTTATTAACATTTGGGGTTGTTTTCAAAAAACAATACTCTTATTTTGAATCTATATAAATTATGTTTTATTGCTTAAATATAAAGAATCTAAGTTAGATATAGGAAAGAAAATGCGTTGTTATGTTTAATAATATCTAGGCAGTATCAATTCTTTAAAAAAACTTTTGTGATCATGGTGTTATCAACAAGAATCTGCAAAATATAAATCCCCGAGGTTAATCCATTAAGATTAATACTAAGATTATCAGATTTTGTAAAAGAGTTTTCTATTTGTACTACACCAAGTGTATTTATCACTCGATAACTTACATTTCCTGAATAATCACCATTAAAAACAAGTTTTAATTCACTTGTTGCCGGGTTGGGGAAAATCTTTATCTTATCTTCAATATTGAGTGCGTTAATACCTACAAACCAGGTAGTAAAAGTAAAAGTATTAGACCAGGAACTATTTAATTCATCGGTACAAACGGCCTTAACATAAAAATCGTATCCCGTACCTGGATCTAAATTTTCAAGTATGTATTTTGTTTCCGTTAATCCTTCAACCAATATTCCCCCACTTATAGTATCAAAACCTGTTTCTCCCCATAATAAATTCCACTCTGTATCATTTCCGGAAGGAACCCAATAAAGAGTTGCTGTTGTTTCAAACACACTATCGGCAAACAAACCTACTGGTGCTGAACATTCAGAATTGTATTGAAAATTTGCAATCAGATCTCTGTCGGCAGAAATAGTAAACGAATATTCCTCATTAAGAGAAACACTTTGCCCTTGTTCGGTCCAAACTACGAACTTAAAACCATCAAAAGGACTTGCAATTACTGTTACTGTTGCGCCATATTCATACACTCCATCACCCTCTGCTGTACCATATTCCTGATTATTAACATCGGTTGTAACGGATAAAGAATCAGGTAAGAAAACGGCAACTAATTCTGTATTATACATTGGCATACCAAAAGTATAAATTGAATCGAGTGAAACTATTTCATCTCCAAATTTCCAATGTCCAAAACTGTAATCCGTATTTGGTATTGCAGTTACCGTGGCTTCTTCACCATATTGATAATATCCTGCTCCCAAGGTTACTCCGCCCTCAACCGGCATTGAATAGAGTATTAAATTATACGAATTTGGTTCGTAATTAGCGGTTAAAGTGTCGTATCCACTTTGCTTAACAAATGAATAAATTGAGTCAGTAGAAACTACTATTTCATTTTTGGTCCAATTAATAAAATGAAAGCCATCTTCAGGTATTGCTGTAAGTATTACGTTATCGCCCGGAAAATAATAGCCTCCTCCAAGAATTATTCCTGCAGTATCAGGATTATTTAATACATCGACCAGCATATTTGGTTTTACATAGCCATCAACAAAATCGGTAGCAACTATAATGCTATTATTATAAACTCTAGATCCGGGAAGGAAATAAATATCTGTATTTGTATCACCAATAAATTTGAAATCCAAATACAATAAAGTATCCAGACCTGTAAAGTTCAAGGGATTATCAGAATCTTGCCAATCAATTGTAATAATTTCGTTTGTATCACCAATAATAACTTCTGTTAATACAGATTCGTTATAGCCAATGTATTCAAGTTGAAGAGTATCGTATTCAAGTCTTAAGTTTATTTTATTTACAACATCATAGCCTTCTCCTTCAGCCATAATTGGCATTTGAAATGTTTCATCCAACCAAGTTGTAACAGTATCCTGTTTTATGGTTCCTACAGCAGTTAACTGGTTAATGGTACCATCAACATAAACCACGCCTTCAATTTCCTGTAAAAAAGAATTTGAGACATCACAATTACCTTTGAAATGTAAATCGGCAGGAAAACCACCAAAATAATTAAGTTTAAGGTCGAGTAGTTTACCATTAATATCGTAACCATTGGGATAAGGTGCTGTGAAAGTAATGGTAATTTCATTTTGAAATATATTATAATTTGCCAACCAACTACCGGGAATTGACATATTCTGAATTCCCTTGAACTCAATTAAATTAGTATCTATTTCAATTCGTAGGGTAATTGCTGCTACTTGTCCATTATCACCCACAAAGTCCAATGCATCGATTTGTAATAATAATTCGCCCGGAGCTGCTACAGTATCATGAATTAGAATTGTTGGTTCATTATCGGCTGTTGTAAAACCATTGGCAAAAATAAAGCTTGAGCTAACAGTAAATAGCAAGAAAGCAACCAGAAAGTAGATAGAACGTTTTATTGATATCATGATAAATAGATTATAAAGTTACTATAAGTTAAACTTATTAGAGCAATATTTTTTGAAAAATAATTATGTTTTTTATGACACACCCTGACCCCTCTGCCTTCGGCATCTTCCGCCTTAGGCGGAGAGAACAGCCCTCTCAAGAAGGGAAGATTTGGAAATTATTTTTCAAAAAAAGCAGGTCAATACTAAATTAACCAACTTCTAATAATATCCAAAATTAATTATTTATTGCGAATAAAAAAGCCCGAACAATCAAATTGTCCGGGCTCTTGTAAGTTATAAGTATATCAGCAGAATTAGTCTTCTAATTCTTCCTGATTTTCTTGGTAAAGTTTATAGGCTTTTTTGCTGCCATAAACAGCGCCTAAACCAATCAAAATTAAAGTTCCTCCGCCAATTGGGGCTCCTCCACCTAAGGGGTCGTCTCCAGTTCCACCAGGACCTGGATCACCGCCCGGATTTGGGGGTGGTGCATCTGTTTGCGCCGTTACCACAAAAGACAACACAAAAAAGAAACTTGTCAAGATTATCGCTATAAAATTTTTCTTCATCTTTATAATTTTTTGTTTGTCGTTTACTTAATAAAAACCTTTTGTGTGATAACATTTTCGCCATCGCTTACCTTAACCAAATAATAACCAGATTTAGTCATTGGAATTCTTGTAATATTAGAATTCACAAAACTACCGGCAACTACTTGTCCTAGGAGGTTGTATACAGAAATATTTGCATTTTCGAAACTATCCAGATTAACCTGAATGTCGTTTCCAGTTACAAATACTTTTGCGTTTAAGTTAGAAGTTGGATCGTCAATACCATTAATACCGAATAAAATAGTAAATCTATCAGTTATGTCAGCATCGTAAGTAAATGTGTAAGAATCCTTCTTCAAATCAGTAATATCCAAAGTATATTCATCTTTTAGATATAGTTTATCAAAGTCGTTAGCTTCAGTAAGTGTAATAGTCATACTGTTACCGTTAGTACCTCTAACATCCATTGCAATTGGATTCTTTTCTTCTGTATCAGATAAAGAGTTAATTGCCATGAAATCATTTGCAGTTGAATAAAACTGAGGATAATCAACGTCGAAACTAAATAGTTTGTGTGCGTCAAAATTACCATCATAATCAGTTGTTGCACCGGCAATAAATCTAATTACTGCTTCGTCAACAGAACCTGCATCAGATAATTCTAAACGAATTATTGATTGTTCAACTGTAGTACTTTTTAAATATGGAACAGTATTATGAACACAAACATCTTCATCCATGGTCAAAGTTCCTGTAACGCTATTAGTAGCCTGTACAAAGAATCCCTGATTCATGGCAACATATTGAGTTCCACCATTTCCACCAGCACCATTAACATAATAAGCCCATTGAACTCCATTATAAACATAAATGGCATCATTCAAATCAGTTTTTGTCCAACCTGAAGCAGCCTCCCAGTCAATTGCTGAAGAAAATGGATTACCAACATAGTTGTGACCATTATTAGTCCCATTGTTCACCATATTACTAGCAGAGCCAATAGTTCCTGTTCTAAAAGTACCTTCAAAAGTAAATGTAGGAGCACCATATGGTAGAGCTTCAATCCAGGTAAAAAATCCTTTCATATCACCCATAGGATCAGTCAACGCAGTAACTGAAGTATAAGTATTAGTAGAAACATCATACTCTTTTACCCATACATCAGGCATTCCAGGTCCAGTTAGATACATAGCAGCAAATGTTTCTCCGCTTACCGGAGAAGCTATTCCATGCCATTGTCCTTCTGTTACATAACATTGTGCCG
>JAOZNY010000065.1:8568-13418 GCA_029933565.1 Bacteroidales bacterium | reverse complement strand
GGAAACAAGATAAACACGTGCATTATTATTAGATGACGGGCTAAATGAAAGTTTTACCCAAAACCTCCATTCGCAATTTGTTGCCATAAAATTATCAGTACTTAACATTGCCATTCCGGCATCGGCATCCATTAGTTGAAGTCTAAAATCATCATTAACTATAAACTTTTCCTGATTGCCAGACCATGCTGGATTTTGTGTGAAATCACCATCCGAAAAATCTTCAGTAATTTGTGCAAATACAAGAAATGGATACAAAATAATAAGGGTCAATAAATGTTTCATTTTTTTTACTTTTGCTGCCTGAGTTTTTAGGATATAAATTTACACAAATAATTTTACATAAATGAAATTGGCAGTAATTGGTGCAACAGGGCTTGTTGGCCGAAAAATAATTCAGGTTCTTGAAGAGAAACATTTTCCCGTTGATGAGTTTGTGGCTATTGCATCGGAACAGTCAGTTGGAAAACACATTAAGTTCAAAGGCGAAAACTACAGAATAGTTACTATTGAAGAGGGTCTTTATGCTTCTCCTGACATCGCCATTTTTTCAGCTGGTGCAGAAATCTCAAAGAAATGGGCCAAAAAGTTTGCAAAGAAATCATGCTTTGTAATCGATAATTCATCGGCATGGAGAATGGATGAAAACACACCTTTGGTTATTCCTGAGATAAATGGAGACACAATTACAGCAAAGAAAAAAATTATTGCTAACCCCAACTGCTCTACTATCCAAATGCTGATGGCTTTATCGCCATTGCATAAAAAATACACCATTAAACGTGCTGTAGTTTCCACCTACCAATCGGTTACCGGAAGCGGAGCCAAAGGTATTCAGCAACTAATGGACGAGAGAAAAGGGAAAGAAGGAATTAAAACATATCCTCACCAAATTGATATGAATGTTATCCCTCATGCTGGTAGTTTTGGTGAAGATGGATACACCACTGAGGAAACTAAACTTGTAAATGAAACACAGAAAATACTTGACCCAAATATTTCTGTAACAGCAACTGCGGTCAGAGTACCTGTTGAAGGAGGGCATTCGGAGGCTGTTAACCTTGAATTTGAAAATGATTTTGAATTATTTGAGGTAAAACGCCTGCTGGGTACTATGCCAGGTATTGTGGTTTTAGATATGCCCGAAGCAAATTTTTACCCCATGCCAATTTTGTCAAATGACAAAAATGAGGTTTTTGTTGGACGTTTAAGACGCGATTTTTCTCAGCCGAAAAGTTTAAATTTGTGGATAGTTTCTGACAACCTCAGAAAAGGGGCTGCTACCAATGCCGTACAAATTGCAGAGTATTTATTGAAACAGGGTTTTATTGATTAAGAATTATTGATTTTGAAAATTTATAACTGCATACAAGATTTTAAGCCGGTTGAAAACACGGTGGTAACCATTGGCACCTTCGATGGGGTTCATTTGGGGCATAGGGCTATCTTTGATAAAATGAGGGCCGAGGCCCTAAAAATTGATGGCGAAACCGTAGTAATAACTTTCTTCCCCCATCCCAGAATAGTTTTAGGACTCGACAATAGCGGACTTAAATTCATAAATACTCAGGAAAAGAAGATAAACCGACTTGAAGAAGCAGGTATCGACCACTTGATAATAGTTACATTCACTAAGCAATTTGCCGGAATGTCGTCGGAAGAATTTATTGAAGAACTTGTTGTTAAGAAAATTAAGCCTTCAAAACTTATTATTGGCTACGACCATCATTTTGGTAAAAACCGAAGCGGTAGTTTTAACGTACTCAAGAAAATGGGCGAAATGTATGGTTTTACTGTTGAATCTGTTGAAGAGCAAAAAACCAACGATTATACTGTTAGTTCTACAAAAATCAGGAAACTTCTGAATACAGGAAGGGTAAGTGCCGCTAACAAATTGCTTGGCTACGAATATTCAATTACCGGAAAAGTAGTAAGAGGAAATCAAATTGGAAGAACAATAGGTTACCCAACAGCAAATATTTCAATTGCTGATGAATACAAACTTATTGCTGCCATAGGCGTTTATGCTTGCCGTGTAACATGGATGAGAAAAAAATTTAAAGGTATGAGCAATATTGGTTACCGTCCTACAATTAATCATAGTGAACTAACAATCGAAGTTAATATTTTCGATTTCGACGAAGAAATTTACGATGAATATATTACAATCTCATTTGTTGACCGTATGCGTATTGAAGAAAAATTTATTAATCTGGAAGCACTGAAAAATCAACTCGCAAAAGATAAAATAGCAGCACTCAAATTGCTTTAGTTATTTATTTATTTTGCGCCCTCAAAAAAAATCAAATTAATTATCAAACCACATTAAAATGAAAAAAGTAATATTACTTACATTAATTATTGTATTTGCAATTACAGCAACAGTTACTGCCCAATTTGGCATTGAAAGTAAAATTAGAAACAAATACAAAAAACAAGGCATGGAACATGCCAATAAGCAGAAAAAAGCAGGCGAACAAAAAGCACTGGAACAAGCCGAAAAAGGATATGAGGCAGGAGAAGCCAAAGGAATGGAAGAAGCAGAAAAAGGCCTCGACAAAGCCCAGCCTGGTCTTGAAAAAGCCAATGAAGCACAAGAAAAAGGTGAAGATTACGCAGTTATGGGTCTTACAAAATATCAGACCTTTTTAGACGGTTACGATGATGATGTAGCAAGTAAAGACCCAGCCGACTATGTAAGATACGCTTTTGAAACTGCGGAGATAGAATATGTTCTTGAAGGCCACGACGAAGGAACCAAAACCGTTTTCATTGATATGGGTGGCTATAAAATGGCTGAATACAAAACATTAAAGATCAGTAAGAAAAAAACTGAAAATACGGCAGAAATTTTAATTGGTGCCGAAATAATAACAATGGACGTGGATGAAAAGCAAGCAGTAAGAATGCACAATCCATTAGCGTTTTATCTGGCTGACCCTAGTAGAGACTGGGAAATAACTGCTGAAAAATTCATGACTAAAATGGGTTATAAAATTGTAGGTCAGGAAATAATTTTGGGTAAAGAATGTGATATCTGGAAAAGTGGTGGAAATAAAATTTGGGCATGGAAAGGAATTGCCTTAAAAACCAAGTTTGGTAAAAATATTGAAACTGCCACAAGCATTAAAGTTGAAAAAACTATTCCTCAAAGTAAATTTGAAATCCCCGATGATTATGAAGTAGAAGTTGTAGACATTAAAGATGCAATGCCACAGTTTACCGAGGAAGAAATCAATAGCATTAAGGATGAAGATATTGAAGAAGAAGAAATGCTCGATATGGTTGAAAAAATGGACTACCCTGAGTTTAAAGCATGGGCAAAAGAAGCTGACCCAAGCATGAGTGATGATGAAATTCAGCAATCATATCTCTATCTAAAGCAAAAAGCAAAAATGAGGAATAAGTAAAGGAAGGGTTGTCGGGTTATCGTTGTTATCAAGTTGTCGGCTTAGCTTTAATCAAAGATTATCTTAAATTTGTAAATTAATTGAAAATAAAAAAATAATGAGAAAAATATTAAGTTTAATAGTTGTTTTAACGGCAATGATTTTCGTTAGCAACAGTACAAATGCTTGTACCAATTATCTAATTACAAAAGGTGCTTCCACCGATGGATCGACAATGATTTCATATGCTGCCGACTCACACGTACTTTATGGTGAACTTTATCATTGGGAGGCCGGAACATGGCCCGAAGGAACAATGATGGATGTTTACGAATGGGACACTGGTAAATTCCTTGGTGAGATTGAACAGGCTACAGAAACCTACAATGTTGTTGGAAACATGAACGAACATCAAGTTGCAATTGGTGAAACCACTTACGGTGGACTCAAAGAACTTGGCTCACAGGAAGGTGCAATTATTGATTACGGAAGCCTTATTTATCTTGGCCTCCAGCGTTCAAAATCGGCACGCGAAGCCATTAAAATAATGACCGGTTTGGTGGAAAAATATGGTTACTACAGCAGTGGCGAATCTTTTTCTATTTCTGATAAAAATGAAGTTTGGATTTTGGAACTAATTGGAAAAGGAAATGGTGAAAAAGGTGCTGTTTGGGTTGCTATGAAAATTCCTGATGGATATGTTTCCGGACACGCAAACCAAGCAAGAATTATGACTTTTCCATTGGACAATAAAAAAAATTCCATCTCCTCAAACAATATTGACGATATTTTTAATGAAGGTATTGAAGTGGTTTATGCACACGATGTAATAAGTTTTGCCAAAGACAAAGGTTTTTACAAAGGTGCAGATAAAAAATTCAGTTTCTCAGATGTTTACGCTCCTGTTGGATTTGGCGGTGCACGTTTTTGCGAGATCAGGGTTTGGACAATGTTTAATCAAGTAACTGATGGCATGGATACTTACTGGGATTATGCAAAAGGTGATATTGAGCATCCAAAAACACATAAGGAAGGCGAAGCAATGACCCCTGAAAATTTTGCCTCAAACCGTATGCCTTTGTGGGTTAAACCTACCAAAAAAGTAAGTGTTCACGACATGATGATGTTTATGCGTGACCACCTTGAAGGAACAGAACTCGACATGAGTAAAGATGTTGGTGCAGAACCATTTGGAGTACCTTATCGTTGGCGTCCACTTACGTGGAAAGTTGATGGCGTGGCATACTGCAATGAAAGAGCAACAGCTACTCAACAAACTGGTTTCTCTTTTATTGCTCAAGGTCGCTCTTGGCTTCCCGACGAAATTGGCGGCATCTTCTGGTTTGGTGTTGATGATGCCTCAGGTACAGTTTATATGCCAATGTACTCAAGCATGACAAAAATTCCTCATAACTTTGCTGTTGGTAATGGCTCAATGATGGAATATTCTGAAACTTCAGG
>JAOZNY010000065.1:0-8468 GCA_029933565.1 Bacteroidales bacterium | reverse complement strand
CTCATAACTTTGCTGTTGGTAATGGCTCAATGATGGAATATTCTGAAACTTCAGGGTTTTGGATTTTTAATCAGGTACAGAATTTCGCCTATACCAAATACAATCAAATACATCCTGAAATTGCTAAAATTCAGGAACAAATGGAAAAAGAATTTATCGCTTTCACTCCTGCTATTGATGCTGGTGCTCAGTCGCTTTTAGAAACCGATAAAGAAATGGCCATACAGTATTTAACTGATTATTCGAATTCTGTTGCCGAACGTACTTTTAAAACATGGAAAGGACTTTATAATTATCTGTTTGTAAAATATATGGATGGCAATGTAAAAACTGCTGCTGAAGTACCTGAAGGATACAAATACATTGCTCCTAAGGTGGAACAGCCAGGCTACAGCCCTGAAAAATATAAGCTGATTATTGAAAAAACCGGAGACCAGTTTAAGGTTAAAGGGGCAACGCATTAGAAGTCAGTATCTAATAAACTGGTTTCAAAGTACACACCCCTTAATCCCCTCTCAAGAGGGGAAACTGTATTGTTTCATTAATAGGTTTTGTTCTTAAATAAAAAATACCCTCCGTACATTCCCCTCTTGAGAGGGGATAGGGGTGTGTTATTCATGTATTCAACAAAAAAGTTTTTCAAATGAAAATACTACACCTCATTATTTCCCTTTTTCTCTTAAGTTCAACTTCCATTGCTTGTACCAACCTAATTGTTACCAAGGGAGCATCAACTGACAGTGCCACTTATCTGGTTTACCTCAACGATGGTGAATGGCTATACCATCTTGACAAAACAGCCCCTAAGGATCACAACACCAATGATTCATTAACTTACAGAAGTATGAGTGGAAAGGAATTTAAAATCCATCAGGTAAAGCATACTTACGGAATTGTAGGTTTTTTAATGAATGACCACCAACTGGCAATTGGTGAGACTACCTTTTTGGGAAGGGAAGAATTGTGGGACAAAGATCAGCCACTGAAATATTGGGAATTGATGCGCCTAGCTTTGTTAAGAGCAAAAACAGCAAGGGAGGCAATTGAAGTAATCACAACTTTAGTAGAAACTTACGGATATGGCAGCGAAGGCGAAAGTTTTTCAATTGCTGATCCCAACGAAGCATGGCTATTGGAAATGATTGGAAGTGGTGGAAATGGGGGAGCAGTTTGGGTAGCCAGAAAAATACCCGATGGTTACATTACAGCACATGCAAATCATGCACGAATTGGTGAGTTTCCGCTTGATGATCCGGAAAACTGTTTGTACTCAGAGAACATAATTTCACTGGCAATTGAAAAAGGATATTTCAATCCTGAAAATGGTGAGCCATTCCGTTTTAACAATGTTTACGACCCGCCTTCGACTGCACATTTAAAATATACCGAATCAAGAGTGTGGAGTATTTTCCGCAGGGCAGCACCATCACAAAATTTCTCTTCCGATTACCATCGAAATAAAAATAATGCAGAGCCCTACCCTCTCTTTATCAAGCCCGATGAAAAACTTTCAACTAAAGATGTTTTCTCTTTAATTCGTGATCATTATGAGAACACAGATTTTGATATGCGAAAGGATCTTTCGGCAGGGCCATCGGGAAATCCTAACCGACCACGACCACTTGAATGGGAAATTGACGAAAATAAATACAGTTGGGAACGACCAATTTCAACCTATAATACTGCTTTTTCTTATGTTGCACAACTAAGAAATTATCTGCCTGATGAAATTGGAGGCGTCTGCTGGTTTGGAGTTGACGATACTTATACCAATTGCTATTTCCCCATCTACGCAAGTGCAACTGAAATATCTGAGCCTTTTACTAAAGGAAGCATCAATCACTATTCAACCGAATCGGCATGGTGGGCATTTAACTTTGCGGCTAATTTTGCCCAAATTCGTTATAACTTAATGGTGGAAGACATTAAAAAAGTTCAGTCATTTTTTGAGGATAAATTTACCAACCAGCAAAAGGCAGTTGAAAAGGCTGCAATGGAACTTGATGGCGATAAAAGAATAAAATACCTGACAAACTACTCTTCGCAAGCCGGCAAACAAATTCACTCTGCCTGGGTAAAACTTGGAAACCATCTGGTAACCAAATATAATGATGGTTATGTCAAAGATTCTACGAATAGAATTAATAGCAAGGGGTACTCTGATGAATGGCTTAAGAGGGTTGTTGATTTGGAAGGTGAGAGATTCATTCTGAAAGATTAATTACGATTTATTCACCAAAATCTGACAGTTAAAAAAACTTAATTTGAAAATAATACAAATACATTCTACGTTGGAGTTAATAACACAGATACCTACTTCGGTAACTTGTTTTTAGTTTCAATTGTCTGTACTTTTGTACTTTAAAAGAATTTATCATGGAAGAAAATCAAAATAATGCAATTCAGGATAATAAGCCAAAAAACAACAATTTATGGATGTATATTGTTCTAATAGTTTTGGCTCTTGGAATAATTGGTCTGTCTGTTTATATGCTTTCTATTAAAAAGGAACTTAGCGGACTTGTGGCCGAAAAAGAAACTCAGCGTTTAGAATTGGTAGCAGAGTTGGATGCCCTGATCCAGGAACACGAGCAAACAAAGATGGAATACGGAGAAATGTCGGATTCACTGGTTTCTATGGATAGTGTAATTCAAGCCAATGCCAAGGAAATTAAGAGTCTTTTAAACTATAAATGGGAATTTTATAAGGTTAAAAAGAAGTTGTCGCGTCTTCAGGTAGTTTCACAAACTTATGTCCGTCAAATGGATTCGCTGTACACAGTAAATACAGAACTTACCGAAGAGAACCTTCAGATTAAAGAAGAAATTCAGATTGAAAGAAGAAAAAATCAAAACCTTAAACAGGAAAAAGATGAACTTAGCGGTAAAGTAGAGGAAGCATCAATACTTGGCACTTACAGCATTGACGCTGTTGCAGTTAGAGTGAAAAGTGGTAATAAAGAGACTGTAACTGACAAAACCAGAAGGGCTGACAGAATTAGGGTTTGTTTTACGCTTAGTGAAAATTCAATTGTTAAATCAGGTAAGAAATCAATTTACGTGAGGGTTGCTCAACCCGATAAAGAGGTTATTGCAAAAGGCCGTGGCGATAAATATACATTTGAGCACCAAGGTGAGGTATTGCAATACACCATGAAAAAGGATGTTGACTACCAAAACGAAGCAATAGATATTTGCTTGCGTTGGAATCGCCGCGAAAGCAAAGAGTTACAGGTGGGTGTTTATCATGTTGATATTTTTGATGGTGACAGCAATATTGGACATACTACTTTTGAATTGAAATAATCTTTACTAACCTACCTGAGTTCGACATAAGAATTCTAGTAAGGGGCTGCACACTATCAACAATTTAAAAAGTACTGTCATCCTATGTTTGCAAATTCAAATAAAGAACAAAGGTTTTAAGTTTGAATTTTTGATTATTGGAAATTGTGATTTGGAACCGGATCTGGAGTTCATTCAAAATTGGATATTGAAAATTTAATATTCGATATTCTTTTTTCTTTGTCATATTGAGTGTAGCAAGCATAACGGTAGTAATGCTTGTGAAGTCGAAATATCTCCTCCAAAAGGTTTACTGCTTGGAGATCCTTCGACTCCACTGCGTTCCGCTCAGGATGACAGACCCTTTTCATTATACAATTCAGGAAATTACTGGCTTTGTGTATTATGCGCTTAAGTCGAACTGAGGTTAAAATTATTCTCGCTTTTAAAAGCACAAAAAAAACCGCAAATTAATCTGCGGTTTTTTTTATTTATTAAAATGGCTTACCCGATAAATTAATCAGGTTTTACCAATTTATAAGAATCATTCGTTGTTATCGAGGCTTCTCAACTGATACAGTTTTCTACCCCCGTAGGCAACACCAAGACCAAGCAGTACAAATAGTCCACCTCCAATTGCTGCTCCCCCTCCGGGTGCTTCATCATCGCCACTACCATGATCTCCCGGCGGATTCGGCTGAGCCATAAGCCCTAACGAAAGAAAAAGAAAGAATACTGCTACTAATATAAATTTTACTTTTTTCATCTTTTTGTGGTTTTAATTGTTGTTTGAATGAATCATGACCTTTTGAATAATACTGCGGTTTTCGCTATGTAAACGAACAATATAAATGCCTGTTTTTTCATTGAGTATAAAACTACTCCGCATAGTTGGCTCTATATTTTTCGAAAAAACAATTTGCCCCAATAAATTAAATACTTCCACCCGGTAACTGTTTTTAGGGAGTTGTTCGGATTGAATATAAACCATATTCTGACTTGAAAAAATCTTTGTTGCGTTCAAGTCTGGAATTTCATCAGTACTTGTTACCCCATAAAAATGAAGGACAAATCGATTCTCGTCATCAGTTGTTGAAGCCGTAAAATCATAGACATTCTGTGTACGCAAATCAATGGTTTTCTCTAAAAATAGGTCTTCAAGATAAATCCTGCTTTCGCCATAAAAACTGTCCATCCCCTCAAAAACAAGATGATAGTTTGTGTTGGTGCCTGCCTTAAAATGAAGTGGTAATTGATAAGAATTGTAAACGTAAGGCAGGTAATTTTGAGTAAAGAATTCGTTATTGCTAACTGTCCAAAGTTGCGGAGCGGTTTCTCCACCAATTAGTTTGTGGGCATCAAAATCAATGTCCCAATCTTCGGTGGCTTCTGTTTTAAACCCAACACGGTTAATATCGAAGTAGGTATTTTCATCATTAGTAATCTTCATCACCAATGTTTCATTTATTTCCAATTCACGACTGCTTTTGTAATTGTTGGTTCCATCATGCATTCTTGCCGATGCCGGGATAATCAAACTGTTGCTTGCATTATCCACTTCCACAAAGAAACCGTTGGTTGAAGGTATGGCATCGCCGGCATTTATCAAAGCATAATTACCGGCATCTTCATCCCAGATTTCTGCAATAGCGCCTACGGCTGATAAAGCCCAGTCCGTTGTATTCCATTCAAGTGCGGATGGAAAAGGATTTCCGAGCAAGTGCCAGCCGTCCAAATCATAAGAAAGATTGGATTTTGCCACATCGGTATTATTGATCGTTCCCTCGAAAGACCTGACATCAGTTGTTTCAATTGCACAGAGGTAACCATTGCCGTTTATGAAGTTGGCAAAATGCCCCTGTTTATAATTCTCCCAGGTAGCAGAAGGTTCATCCCATTGGTAAAGGTCATCTTGCGTTCCGGTCGGATCAAATTCGCTTCCAGCAATTGACATATTATTGATAGGCGAACCGATATTGTGCCAACCATTGGGTGCACCGTCATCATAGCCTTCAAAATACCTTAAAACGACAGCATTTCCAGTGACCGTTCCTTCAACAATTAGTGAAGCATTTCCAGTTCCATCTGATTCGACTAGCAAAGAAGCTGCAGCCCTTGATTTGCTCGTGGCAATCGAAAGATCACCATAAACAGTCAACGGTTCTGTAGGTCTGATGCTCAATACGGCATCGGTGTTTAAACTAAGATTATTACATGCTGCCTGTCCATTAATTACTGGATCGTAGGAAGATGCATTGACAATTGTTACATTAAAAGATGCATCAGGAATATAACCATAAGGACTGCTCCAACGATCGGTTGCTTTATTGTTCCAATTGCTGTTTGTAGCACCAGCCAGCCAACTCACATCTTCATTGTGTGCCGAAGGGGTCATGTCATCAGTATAAGCTACTTCGGGAATATCCCATTCAGAAGCTGTCCAGTTTGTATTGGGTGCTGTAATGGAACGAAGTCTGACCGCTTTTGTTTCGTAATAATTCCAATCTTTATCATCTCCGTCCTCATCCATAACACCATACGCATCTACCAATACGCCGGTTTCATAACCACCTACAAAATATAAGAAGTAGCCATCGTCACCATTACCATTAATAGTACCACTGTATTGGTCGGCTTCAAATCCGTAAATGGAATTGAAATCGGAAGAGAAACCCGCCAACACAAAAGATTCGCCGGCTGCCACACTTCCAGTTAGTTTTACATCATATAAATTATTTCCATCGGCCTGTTTTGTTAAATAATAGTCTTCATAATCAAAATCAATGGTTGTTGTTCCTAGGTTATGAAGTTCTACAAACCGGCCTAAATATGAATTCAAAGGGCTCACCACTTCAGAAATAATTAAGTCCGGGGGGGGGCAGGCATCACAGGATTCGAAACAAACCAAATCGAGGAGGGTGCTTGCGAGGGGTACGGTTAAAAAGCGATTGTTACTACCACCCGTTGTGCAGCTTCCACTAAAATTTTCCCAACTACCACCACTATTTGGGTTGCCATTCACAAATTTATATTGTTGGGATGTGGATTCCTGCAATGACACTGTTGTCGTCCAAACCGAACCACTTTGGGTCATTTGGATGGCTCCGCCTCCCCAACCGGTGAATGTTCCGGCAAGATAAACCCCATCGCCCGAAACGCTTTCCTCTGTCATATTTACCCTAAAAGTAATATCGTAATCGCTTAACGTGCCACAATCGGTACAAGAACCAAAGCAAACAACATCAATGGAATAATCTACATCGCCAATATATTCATATCTATTTGTCGAATTAGATGCCCTGCACTCCTCAGGTACTATTTCTTCAAAGCCCCAGGCATTGCCGTTGATATATTTAAATGTATAAAACTCGTCAGCATATAATGAGACTGTCACGGTATAAATATCATTGCCATCAGCATCCAGCATTTCTGTTGCTGATAAATTCCAATCGTTAAAATTTCCGGCAAGGTGAACGCCATTTCCGGACACAGTCTCTTCTTCCATATTTACCTGGAAAGTAACATTCACCGGCGTTCCTTCCCTAATGATAAAATCATCAACTATCCAGCTTCTGTATTTTCCAGGATTGTAATTATACTTGAAGGCAAGGTAAACCAGTGAACCCGATACCGAAGACAAATCGATAACACCCGAAGGTGTCCAGGTTTGATAAGTTGAAGGATATGCGAAAGATAATTCTGTCCAGGTTGATCCGTTTGGGTCACCAGTGCCCGGATAATCAGAAGAATAGTATAATTTCAAATTATTGTTATCGTCATCAGAACCATAATTATACCAACTGTTGAATGTCATTAATTCGTTCGAATAACTATCAAAATCGATTCCCGGAAGTATCAACCAGTCTTCTTCCAATTCACCACTGTTCCAGCCATTCATGGCAGCAAAATGATTGCTACTTGACCAATACCAATATTTGGTATCACCCGAAACACTATTAGAAATGCATTCACCCAGACCATAATCAAAACTTTCATTATACGGGAGGGTAACCAGACCATCCAATTCGTATTCAGCCCTGAATACACCGCGGCCGTGAGTAACTGCCATAACTGTATTGTCAGATTTACGCAGTTTCAACATATCGACCCTTACATTGGCCAGACCGTCAACTGCGGGTGCCCATTCGGGTGTTGCATCGTTTAAGGTATTAGTTGCCCAAACACCAATTTCAGTAGCCAGTAATGCCTGTGCGCTGTTGGCAGGATGAAAAATAGCCCAGCGAATGGGCATGTCGGGAAGGTTGGCCTCTTTTTCTACCCATGTGGTTCCACCATCATTGGTCAACCAAACCGATGACACCCCGTAATTGGAGAAAGTGACCAGCAAATCGTCTTCGGTAGCACCTATTGCCACACACGACAGAAATGAAGTCGGGAAAGTGGGGTCGCCAATTTCAACGGTAGTTGATGAACCAGATTCAGCACCACTTACTTTGTACAATTTACCCGCTTCGGTACCTACAAACAGGGTAGATGTCCCAGAAGGAGAATAAGGTGAATAGGCTATGTGTGAGAAAGGAACAGATGAACTGCTTCCAATCGTAATAATTTCGCGTGTATTTGTTGAAGGAATACCGCTTAAACGGTACAATACATTATGTGTAGATGGAAAACTTTCCACTGCATTAGAATAAAGAATGTTGTTGTTGTAATCATAGTCTCCCGGACTAATGAAAGTACCAGTAGCAATATTATCACCATAAACTTGGATTCCATTGTCCCAAATCTGGTAACGGCTGCGTTGATAGGATGTAATGTAAATATTGTCTTCATTTTCGTCCCAAAAACAATAGGCTCCATCACCACCAAAAATCATATCGTTGATTCCAACAGGAGTACCCTGATGATATGTTGTACCATTGTCTTGTGCACCGGCAAGAAATTTATCCTCTCCCGAACCCGGATGAATGGCACCACTGTAAAACTGCAAAGTGTTGTATCCCTGGTTGCGCTCAATAAATATGGGATCTTCCAGATTGCTGGTATTGGATAAAAATATCCCGCCGTCAGACGAAAAAATAGCAGTCTCAGAGGATCCGGGTTTATATTGAACAAGATGTTGGTCGGCATGAACATAATCGTCGCCACCGCCAGAATACATTAATGCCCAATCAGACACTTTTGCCCATGTAGTACCAGCATTACCCGACCACCAAAGATCA
>JAOZNY010000266.1 GCA_029933565.1 Bacteroidales bacterium | reverse complement strand
TTAAATCTAAAGTCTGCATAATATTTTTAATATCAACAAAAGTACAAAATGTTTTGAAGCCCGAACTCAGAACTCCTTCATCCACTCAAAAACTCTATAATGTTCACCATCCATGCCAACTGAGTTGTAAACTTTTATTGCATTTGTATTTGTTTTGTCAACATACAACCTAATTCCAGAAATACCTTCATCACTTACAGCCATGTCTTTTGCAAATTCATACAACTTTTTAAAGATGCCTTTTCCTCTCATTTCGGGTTGTACAAAAACCGACTGAATCCACAAAACAACAGAATTACGCCAATCGCTCCACTCATAAGTTAAAAGCATGGAGGCAGCAACATTTCCATCTTTTTCACCAACAATATATTTTCCTTTATGAGCATCCTGAAATACAGACATAACACCCTTGTTAACTGTTTCAATGTCAAGGTCTATATTTTCTGTTTCCTTTGCCATCTTCACCTGAAAATCAGCAATTAAAAATCTATCTTCCTCAGTAGCAAGTCTAATTTGCATCATCTTTTTATCTAATTTTGCATTGAGTTCAATTTCACAAAAATAATCATTCCTTAACACCAATGAGCGATCAAATCAAACATGAGTGTGGTATTGCTTTTGTCAGGCTTTTAAAACCACTTGAGTATTATCAGGGTAAGTATGGGACTTCGATATATGCTTTGCAAAAATTGCATCTTTTAATACAAAAACAACACAACCGCGGACAAGATGGCGTTGGAATTGCAGAGGTTAAATTCGATTTGCCCCCAGGCAAGAAATATATTAACAGGCATAGGTCAAATAGCAGTACTCCAATCAAGGATTTATTCAATAAAGTTTATGAGAAGTTTAGTGCAATAGAAAACCCAGAAAGGCTAAATGATGTTAATTGGTTAAAGGAAAATATTGACTTTACAGGAGAGTTATTTCTTGGCCATTTACGCTATGGAACTTTTGGAGGAAATAGTATTAAGAACTTACACCCAATGACCCGTAAGAATAACTGGAAAACCAGAAGTTTGGTTCTTGCAGGTAATTTTAATATGACAAATAATAACGAACTTTTTGAAACGCTGGTTGAATTAGGGCAATACCCTGTTGAAACATCAGATACTGTTACAGTTTTAGAAAAGATTGGTCATTTTTTGGATGAAGAAAACGAGATACTTTATAGGAAATTTAAAGATGAAGGTTATAGTAAAATAGAAACAACACAATTGATTACTGAACAATTGGATGTATTAAAAATCTTAAGGGATTCTGCAAAAAGATGGGATGGAGGATATGTAATTGGTGGAATGTTTGGTCATGGTGATGCATTTGTGATGCGAGATCCTTCGGGTATCAGACCCGCTTTTTATTATATGAACGATGAAATAGTAGTAGCTGCCTCCGAACGACCTGTAATTCAAACTGCTTTTAACTTAACGTTTGATGAAGTTAAGGAACTTGAACCGGGAAATGCACTAATTGTTAGAAAAGATGGTGAAATTATTATGGACAGGTTTATTGAACCAAAGCCAATTAAAGCTTGTTCATTTGAGAGAATTTATTTCTCGCGTGGAACTGATAAAGACATTTATCAGGAACGCAAACGACTTGGGTTTTTATTAGGGCCGGCTATCCTACAGGAGATTAACTACGATATTAAGAATACTGTTTTTTCTTTTATCCCAAATACTGCCTCGGTAGCTTTTCAGGGGATGGTTGACAGAATGAAAGAGTTTGCTGCTGAAGCCATGAAAGAAAAAATCTTCAATGCAAAAGAAAAACTAAGTAAAGAAGAACTTGACGAGATTTTTGCCATAAGGCCTAGAATAGAATCCATCGCAGTAAAAGATGCGAAACTTAGAACATTTATTACTGCCGACAAGCAGCGCAATGACCTTGTTGCTCACGTTTACGATATAACTTATGGGGTGGTTAAAAAGGGTGTTGATACTCTTGTGGTACTCGACGATTCAATTGTAAGAGGCACTACACTTAAGCAGAGTATTATTAGAATACTGGATAGACTTAAACCTAAAAAGATAATTATTGTTTCTTCTGCACCCCAAATTCGTTATCCCGATTGTTATGGAATTGATATGGCCCGACTTGGTGATTTTATTGCTTTTAAAGCTGCCATCGAACTTATAAAAGATACACATCAGGAAGATGTAATAAATGATGTTTATGCAAAGTGTAAAGCACAACAAGACTTGCCAAAAGAAGAAATTGTAAACTATGTGAAACTAATTTATAAGCCATTTTCAGCTCAACAAATTTCAGATAAAATTGCTCAACTTGTTACGGCAAGAGAGGTTAAAACTGAGGTTAGTGTAATTTATCAAAGTATCGAAGACCTACACAAAGCAATCCCGCATCACACAGGCGACTGGTATTTTACTGGTGATTACCCAACACCCGGCGGAAACAAGGTTGTAAATCAGTCGTTTATAAATTACATTGAAGGAGTTAAGGATAGGGCGTATTAGAGTTGGGAGTTAAAAGTAGAAAGTTGAAAGTTTAAGAAAGAAAGTAATAATATTTTGTTGAGGAAAATTTAAAAGTCTATTTTTTCAACTACTCTATAAACTGGATAAGGATAAAAACTGCCACCCCATTGCGGGCTAAGATATTTATCGAAGAAGTTCCATTTTATAAGACCATCATCGGCCTGTGGCTCCAAAAGGCTGGCAACCAACCAACCCAAAGGCTGAGCAGTTTTTACCAGAATTGTACCCTCCGGAAATTCTTTCTCTACTAAGGAGAAACTACCTTTAACTTTGTTTGTGTAATGTCCCTGATTAATCCGCTGACTAGGCTTTATTTCTTTAAAGTCAAACTGCTCCACAACTATTGTTTTTTTGCTATTCAGTTGCTCAATTTTTATCCCATGTATTTTCAAGTTTTCTAAAACATCGGCATCTGGTTTTGTAATCAAGTAGGCATAAGGAAACCTTACACTTTTAGTTGGAAAATAATCAGCAATATAATCAACAGTAACAGTCCTCTTCCTATCGCTCTTCTTGAATCGCCAATAGCCTTTTACACCTGCTATGGTATCGGCTTCAAAGGCTTTAATTGTAATCTTTTCTGGCGTAGGAAAACCTTTGTACTCAATGGCAAATGAATCTTTCTCTTTGGGATTAAGTCCTCGCGCAATAGTTTTCATATCGGCTAAAACTATAAGGTTCTTTATTTTTTCCTTATTTGCTGAAGCGTATTCCAAAATCGACCATAAAAGTTTATTTGAACCAAGTACTCGAGTTTTATAATCGGCATAAACATAATTCTCATTTAATATTGCCAAACGGTTCCTCACTCCAACATAATTTACAACGTACCTTGGTTCACTGGCATACGAAATCCAGCCTTTGTCAATATTCATTCTGTCGATAAATTCTCCATAAAATATGTTCTCTACATTATAATTTTTAAGCAAATTATTATGGACTGTGGGCATCAAATCATCTCTCATAAAATTAATGAGTTGCCTGTCGCCATTGGGATTATTCATCCATGTAAAAGTAATGGGTTCTTCGTGGTAGGAACCATTTGTTGTATGACAATCAACAAGAATTGCCGGATCCCATTTATT
>JAOZNY010000265.1 GCA_029933565.1 Bacteroidales bacterium | reverse complement strand
ATTCATCACCTGGATAATAACCATCAAAGTCATAAGAAAGGTGTGGATTCCAAACCCAAATAATATTTTCAACCTGATTGCTTTCAAATATTTCAAAAACATGTTTCCATGCATCGATATAGTCTTGTGCTAAATTATTTTGTGGTCCCCATGGATAATGGAAGGGATCGTTCATTTCGTGGCCAAACCGTAAATATATAGGATGCGAAAATTTCTTCGCTTCTAAAGCCCATTTTATAATGTAACTATCATAGTCCCCCCTTGCTATTGAGGCTAATGATCCTTTATCCCGTTTTTCGATGGAGGGTTCAATATTTGGAAAATTTTCGATCGAAAACACCCCTACCCAAGGTTCCCAGGTAATCATTGGTATAGAACCCAATTCATAAATGGTTTGAGTTTCTATTTTAGGAAATTCATGTTCCCTGTTTTCACCCCATGCCCTGTAAATATGAATAATCTGGAAAGTTAAATTCAAACTATCCTCCAGATTAATTATTTTTTCATAGGAGTCAATTTGTGTATAATCTGATGCACCCAATAATATAATTTTTGAGTTAATCAATTTTGATTTGTCATCTCTAATATTGGTAAACCAACGCAATTTATCAGACCTTTTATTTTCCCGTTGTTCCAAAATCATGTTACCTTCAACCTCCTCAATAAAGACTTCTGCCTTATTTAAGATGGTGCCTATTGGCCCGGCAGTATCTTTACTTATTGTAGAAATAGCCATCACAATTAAAAACCCAAAAACTAAAGCTAGAATTACATAAATAATTCGTGGAATTTTATTTAATACTTTATCCATTTGCAATTAATTTTATAACTTACTGTTTATAAGTCTTTCTAATCCCTCATTCAAAGTATACTTAGGAATGAATCCGAGTTTTTCTTTAATTTTATCTGAACTACCAATCATCTCCCAAACCTCATTTTCACGATATGGAATTGCATCAGGTATTACACTGGCTGTTGCTCCCATCTCTTTATTTACAAAAGATGCTAAGGATGCCAGCGAACTGCCAACTCCACTACAAACATTAAAGGTTTCGTTATGGGAAGCAGTACTCTCTGCAACAAGCGTTAAAGCAGAAACTATATCTTTTACATAAAGAAAATCTCTTGTTTGTTCTCCTTTTGTCATTAAAAAATCCTGACCTTTTCTAAGGGAATTTACCATTTGAGAGATAAAAAAATCATCTGACATATTTTCCCCAAAGAAATTAAACAGTCTTAAAATAGTATAGTTTTTATGGTATTGCTGGCTAAATGTCTTGATAAGGTTTTCAGCCATCACTTTGGTCAGCGAATAAGGAGAGACAGGCATCGGCAAAAGATCTTCGTGAAAAGGAGATGCATTATTTCCATAAATTTCACTTGAAGAAGTAAATATAAACTGCTTACATTCTGTATTTAACAGTGATTTCAAAAGATTAAATGTTCCTTTAACATTTACCTTTAACATGTTTTCAAAAATATTGAAATCTCTGCTCCGGCTTATACTTGCCGCTAAGTGAAATACTATATCAGGTTGTATTTGTTTGATAACAGAATTTAATGCATCAAAATCAGTAATATCAATTGGAAAGCTGCGTTCGCTTTTCTCTGCATCAATGGAAATATCAAAAACATCAGCACCTTTTTCAGCAAGCGACTTAAGCAGAAAAGAGCCTAAATACCCTTTCCCACCAGTAACTAATATTTTTTTATTTTTTAGTGACTTGTCCATGATATGTTTGCGTTGAATGCATCGTTTACATAATCTGTTATGTGATTTTCAGTTTCAACTTTACTGGAAACATAATAGTCCTTATACCAGCCAATAGTCTTTTCAAGAGTTTTATCAATTCCCCATACAGGTTTCCACTTCAACAATTTATTGGCTTTTGAACATTCCAGCATAAGTAAATGTGCTTCGTGCTGGTCATTAGGATCTTTACTGAATTCTATTTTAATATCATTCCAGTGTTTTTTTGATAATTCTGCAATTTCATCTACAGGTAAATTGCTATTCATATCCGGTCCAAAATTCCAAGCTTCTGCGAAGTCCTTCTTTTGATTTAAAAGTTCCCATCCTAAGGTAAGATATCCGCTCAATGGCTCCAAAACATGTTGCCATGGCCGAGTAGCTTTAGGATTTCTAATTTTCACTACTTCGTGACGAGATGTGGCTCTAATAATATCCGGAATCAATCTGTCGGCAGCCCAGTCACCCCCACCAATTACATTTCCGGCTCTGCCACTTGCTACAAGAACATTGTGCGTAGATTTATATTTTTCAATATTAAAATAAGAGTTTCTATAGGAAGAAGTTAATATTTCGGAACAGGCTTTTGATGCACTGTAAGGATCAAATCCTCCCATGGGTTCATTTTCTCTGTATCCCCAATTCCATTCCTGATTTTCATAACATTTGTCGCTTGTAACATTTACAATTGCTTTTACCGATGGAGTTTTTCTACATGCCTCAAAAACATTTAGAGTTCCAATTACATTTGTTGAAAATGTTTCAATCGGATCTAAATATGATTTTTTAACTAATGCCTGAGCAGCGAGGTGAAATACAATATGGGGTTGTATTTCCTGAAGATAATTATCCAAAACTCCTAACTCTCTAATATCTCCATATTTTTGCTTAATTGGGAAATTCAATAAATCAATATGATTAGGCGAATCTTCATTTTTTAGGGCAAATCCATAAACATTGGCTCCCATTTTATGTAACCAAAGCGCCAACCAGGAACCCTTGAATCCGGTATGTCCGGTGATGAGTATATTTTTGTTTTTATATACCCCACCAAATAATTCTTTAAAGTTTACCACGTTTTCCATAATGCCTTATTTTGATTCCACATATCATTAAGCTGCTTATTATCTCTTTGAGTATCCATTGGCTTCCAAAACCCATGATGTTTAAATGAAAATAGTTCTCCATCTTTAGCCAATTCTTCCAAGGGTTCTCTTTCCCAGATAGTATTTAAACCACCTTTAATATAATTGAATGCTTTTGGTTCGCACACAAAAAATCCGGAGTTAATCCACCCACCATCACCATCAGGTTTTTCCATAAACTTATCAACTAAGCCTGATTTTTCATCAAAAGAAACGCCTCCAAAGCGGCCTTCAGGCTGAACCGTAGTCATGGTAACCGCTTTTCCATGATTTTTATGATAATCTACTAATTCTTTAATATTTACATCTCCAACACCATCTCCATAGGTTAGCATAAAAGTTTCATCACCAACTACATCTTTAGCCTGCAGGATTCTTCCACCGGTCATAGTGTCAACCCCTGTGTCTAAAAGTGTTATTTTCCACGGTTCTGATTTAGTATTTAAAATTTTAATTTGATTATCAGACAAATCTATTTCCAGATCACTCTGATGCATAAAATAATTAACAAAATATTCTTTTATAACATATCCTTTGTAGCCTAATAATACCACAAAATCGTTAAAACCATACTGAGAATAAATTTTCATAATATGCCAAAGAATAGGATTAGGACCTATATTTATCATAGGTTTTGGTTTTAATTCGGTTGCTTCGCTAAATCGAGTTCCAAAACCACCTGCTAATAATAATGTTTTCATATGTTTAAA
>JAOZNY010000264.1:1801-3632 GCA_029933565.1 Bacteroidales bacterium | reverse complement strand
TTCATCGCCAATAAAAACTAAACAGGCTTCTTCTACTTCCAATTGGCTATTGCAGCCAGTGGCATTTTGTTCAATTGTAATACTTCCACTTGGAGTGGCCAAATAATCGCAAATGCTTTTTACCTCACAAAGTGTAAGCAGGTCGTTTTGCCTAATCTGTAAATTGCTGATTGATGCTGATGCAATATTATCCAAACCGTCAAGGCTTGCAAGCAAATTATTATTAAAAACCATCAACATTCCTGCAATCTCTTCCAAATTATACAAACTGGTAAGAGTACTTAAGTTATCGTTATTTTCAATTTGCAGGTTCTCGCCAATAGCGGTAATATTCTGCAATCCTGACAAAGTAGTTATTTGATCGTTGTTTTTAAGAAACAGGCTTCCACCCAAAATATTAACCGTTTCTAAACCCTCCAAACTTAAAAGTGCTGAATTATCGGCAATGTTAATACCACCACCAACGCTGGCCACATTATTCAACTCAGAAATACCCACAAGAGCATCGTTATTATCAAGTTTAATATCCATACCAATGCCGGCAACATTTTCCAGTCCATATAAACTTTCAAGAGTGGCATTATTTACAATTTCCAGATTTTCGCCAATGGCATTAATATTTGATAGTTGTGCCAGATTACTTAAAATTGCATTATTATTAATTATCAGGGAACCACCCAAAGTGTTGAGGCTCTCAAGTCCGCTCAGTTCAGTTAGTAAAGGGTTACTTTTAATTTCCAACTTACCACCAATTGAGCCAAGTCCTTCAATGCCATTTAAGTTGGTTAAAATACTATTGCCAGAAATGATAAAATAATCACCAATTGAAGCAAGATTACCCAAACCACTAAAACTACTTAGGTTGTCGTTAGAGCCAATATTCAAATATCCACCAATGGTTTCCAGATTATCAAGACCGCTTAAATCGCTAAGTAAAATATTTTGAGTAATTCCCAGGCTTCCTCCAATTGAACTTAAACTCTCTAATCCGCTCAAAGACGAAAGTAATTCGTTGGAATAAATACTCAACTTACCACCAACCAATGTAACATTAGCAAGTGGGCTCAAATCATCAATGTCGTCGCCTCTAATTCTAACATCGCCCTGCAATTCGGTACAGTTGGAATAATCATCCTGAAAACTGTCAATATCGCTCTGGTATAAAAAATGATAATTCCCAAATGGAAGACAGTTGAGCGTAATTCCACAGTTATCGGCAACCTCAGGCGGGTTGTTACATCCGCTTGCATTGCTGTGAATAATTACAGTTGAGTTGGGTGTACTCAGGTAATTGCAAATACTTTCGGCATGGCAGTTTTCCAGCGAATCGTTAAGAATAATACTTAGTTCGCCACCTATAAATTCAACATCCTCTATTCCCGATAAACTGTTAATAACATCGTTAAACAAAACTGAAAAATCGCCATAAATAGTATCTAGATTTTCTAAACCACTTAAGTTCAGCAATGAGTCGTTGCTACTAATTGAAAGGTTTCCACCGAAAGCGCTAATAACATTTAAACCGCTTAAATCGTTAATTGTGCTACCGCCAATTTGTACGTCACCAATAATTTTTGTACAGGTAGGATAGTTAATTTGAAAACTATCTACCTCAAACTGCGATGTGAATGAAATACCGTCGGGAAGGCATGTTTGAGAAGTGGTTGTAAACTGAATTGAAATGGATACAAGAAATAGTAATGCTAATTTTTTCATAATAAATAATTGTTTGTTTGGAGCTGTGAAGTTACAAAGTTTTGAGAAACCAGAGAATTATCAGGTTTAAATTATTGCTTGCGGTTTAATAACTCTGTCAAAATTGAGGATATTG
>JAOZNY010000264.1:0-1701 GCA_029933565.1 Bacteroidales bacterium | reverse complement strand
TCAGGTTTAAATTATTGCTTGCGGTTTAATAACTCTGTCAAAATTGAGGATATTGTAGTAATAAAATTCCATCCGGGACTAGGGCAATATTATTAAGTTAAGAAAAAAGTAAAGAAAAACCCAATCATTGCGAGGAGGAACGATGAAGCAATATCTTAGTTATATGCTACATTTCAAGAGATTGCCGCGCTCCTTCGTCGCTCGCTATGACGCGACATTTCTTAACTTAATTACATTCGGGGCTAGGGCTTAGTATTTTCTCCTCTTTTCATAAAACATTTATAATAAAAACAAAAGGCAAAAACCAAGGCACCAATTCCAAGCAAAACCCAAACAACATTAAGATAAAAAGCAGTTGATATCCCGCTACAGCAACCAAAATAAGATGCCAATAACATAAGTAGATAAACTACAAAAAGGATAAGTGAAAAATATAAAATTGCTTTTAAGAGATACGTTCTAGGTGTTTTCATTGAATATGTGTTTAGTTCATAATACTAAAACAGAAGTAACGAAGGTACGATTATTAGAGGTGATTGTCAAATAGACAGGCTGATAGGATTTATGTTCTATGCCTACCCTATACTTTCCTATACAAAAAAATAGCAAACTTCCTACACGATAATAGACAGTTATCCTACGCTTTTTCACAAATACATTATCTAAATTTGTTACTTATTAAAAGTATCAATCAACACTCCTAATTATGAAAAGATCAAAAACATTTCCAATTGAAGTCTTATTAATAGAGGACATACCCAAAAATATTGATATAATAAAGCAAACTTTAAACAATACTAAGTTTGAGTACACGCTTCATATCGCAAACAGTTTAACAGAAAGGTTAAATTATTTAAGCAAAAACGGCAATACAAATAAGCATGCCAAGCCAGATATGATTTTCTTTAATGCCGACCTGATTTCAAATTTCGAAAAAGAAATTATTCAGAAAACACAGAGCAATAAAGATTTTTCGCATACTCCAATTCTATTTCTAAATATCAAAGATGATAAAATTGAAATAGCCAAAGCAATCGACAAACACATAAACTATCAATCGACAAAGATGTGCGACATTGAATATTTTATAGAAACTATTGTTTCTCTTAAAGAATTTGTGGGCTCACTTGTTAAACTATCAAAACTTGCAGCATTACTGGAAACTCCAGTTAAAGTGAACAATCCAAGTCGATTTAAACTAAATACCCCAAGTTTGGCACAGTAATTAACGGGGGTACAATGTTTAAAGTATAATTTGGCATGATGCCAAATTACAAAATTAGTTTAGTGAAGCACTTTAGTAAAAAGTATGCCAATGCTTTGTGATTCTATTTTTCAAGAACTGAATATCACTTACTAAATCTTTTAGATTAATGTAGCAATTTACTTTAAATTGTGGATTAATCTAAAGTTAATGGAGTGGATTAGTACAGACCAAAAAACCTACCAATCTCAATAAGGTAATTTCATAACAAAAAGAAAGCCACCCTATTAAGAGTGGCTTTAGTGATCCTGAAGGGATTCGAACCCCTAACCTCCTGATCCGTAGTCAGGTGCACTATCCAATTATGCTACAGGACCAATAATTGGGCTGCAAAAGTACAACTTTTTATTTTACGAATTATTTTATCAAAAAATATTTGAATGAATTTATGGGGATGTGAGGTTTGTTCTTTGGTTGCTATGATTTTAGTGGTTTCT
>JAOZNY010000064.1:5404-13722 GCA_029933565.1 Bacteroidales bacterium | reverse complement strand
CATGGGTATTAAATTTCGGATTACGGTAATGAACTTTTTACAGTTCTTTATTTGGGGGGCTTGGTTAATTACAATTGGCGGATATTGGTTTCAAAACCGGGGATGGTCAGGAACAGAATTTGGTATAATATTCTCCACTATGGGTATTGCCTCACTCTTTATGCCGGCCATTGCAGGGATAATTGCCGACCGATGGGTAAATGCCGAAAAGTTGCTGGGTATCCTTCATATTTTTGGTGCCATAGTACTTTTTATGTTACCCGAAGTAAATAATCCGGCCGATTTTTTCTGGGTAATGTTGCTTAATATGATCTTCTATATGCCCACCATTTCGCTTTCTATTACTGTTGCCTATTCTGCTTTAAATAATGCAAATCTGGATGTAGTAAAAAACTACCCCCCTATCCGTGTATTTGGAACCATTGGTTTTATAGTAGCAATGTGGACAGTTAGTTTATTGAAAATTGAAACTTCCTCAGCCCAATTTTACATTGCCTCCGGGGCTTCATTGGTACTTGGTCTTTTTTCATTCACTCTTCCTAAATGTGCCATTAGTAAGAATGTTAAAACCAAAACATTTATTGAAACTTTGGGATTGAAAGCTTTTACTCTCTTTAAGGACAGCAAAATGGCAATGTTCTTTATATTCTCAATGCTACTAGGTGCTTCCTTACAATTAACAAATGCCTATGGCGATACATTTTTACACGATTTTGCAAAAATACCTGAGTATAAAAATTTGTTGACCATTGAGTATCCGGCAATTATTATGTCAATATCTCAAATGTCAGAAACTCTATTTATTTTGGCTATTCCGTTTTTCTTAAAACGATTTGGTATAAAAAAGGTAATGCTAATAAGTATGTTTGCATGGGTGTTGCGCTTTGTTCTCTTTGGTTTTGGTAATCCTGCCGAGATGCTATGGATGATCATTCTTTCAAATATTGTTTACGGCATGGCCTTCGACTTTTTTAATATTTCAGGTTCGTTATTTGTTGAAACCCAAACAGATTCGAGTATCCGCGCCAGTGCCCAGGGTGTATTTATGATGATGACAAACGGCTTTGGTGCTATTTTCGGCAGTTGGACTAGCGGCCTGCTTATTGATAATTTCTTTAAAGATGCTAATGGCAACTACGAGTGGCAGGGCATTTGGCTCACATTTGCAGCCTATTCGCTGGTAATTGCAATACTATTTGCCATTTTCTTTAAGCACAAGCACAATCCTGAGGAAGTTGCTGTAGTGGAGCATTAATAAACTAAGTTTAACCATAGGTGATAAACAGCATTACAACCACTTATATACTGGTTTAGGACAATAAATGAAATTTAGAGAAAAAAAACCAGCCCTTATTCTTATTGATATTCAAAAAGCATTTTTAGATGAGGAATATTGGGGAGGAAATAGAAATAATAAAAATGCTGAGATTATTTGTGGTAAAATATTAATCAAATGGAGAGAGTTAAATCTTCCTCTATTCCACATCAGACATAGTTCTACAGATACAAAATCTAAATTACATAGATTAAATAATGGATTTGAATTTAACGAAAATGTGATTCCTCTTGAAAATGAAGTAGTAATTACAAAAAACGTTAATAGCGCTTTTATTGGAACAGACCTGAAAGTTCAACTAGATAAGGCAAACATTGATACATTAGTGATCGTTGGTTTAACAACTAATCATTGTGTATCGACAACAACACGAATGGCTGGTAATTTTGGTTATGAAACATATCTGATTTCAGACGCAACCGCATGTTTTGATAGAATAGGAATTAATGGCGAAAGGTACAACTCAGAAACAATACATTTAACCACACTAGCTAATTTACTTGATGAATTTGCCACTGTATGGGGTTTTGAAAAGTTAATGGATGAAATCTAAAGCACTTACACTCATTAAGTTAATATTATTCAGAATAAAAATATAGAACTTAGTTTAAAACAATTTAGTCAAGATCTTTCCGCCTGTTTATTTCATCCCTCAACTTAGAGGCTTCTTCAAAATTCTCTTCAGAAATTGCTTTTTTCAGCATATCTTCAAGTTCTTCACTTAAATGATCTTCAAACGGAACTTCCTCTCCTTCAAAAACAGAGTCTTCTTTATCGCCTTCCTGATCATCAATATCACTCATTACAATTCCGGCCTCCTCAAGTATATTCGAATAAACATAAATTGGACATTTAAATCTTATGGCCAATGCAACAGCATCGGAAGTACGACTATCAATTTCAGTTGTTCCTTCGCTATTAGTACATAGTAATTTTGAATAAAAAATACCTTCTTCAAATTTATTAATCACTACTTCGGTAATATTTACACCAAAATGTTGTGCGAAATTTTTAAACAAATCGTGGGTTAACGGACGGGTAGGTTTCATTTTTTCGAGTTCAATGGCAATTGCCTGTGCTTCAAAACCACCAATTATTATAGGTAATCTCTTGCTTTCGCCCGGCACACCCAAAACAAGGGCATAAGCCCCACTTTGCGACTGGCTGTACGACATACCCACTATTTCCAATTTAATTTTATCCATTTTTATCTTTAAAACAAGTGTATAAAAGTAGAAAAAATATCCCTATTAAAACTTCAGTAGTATATTGTTTCTACGATTTTACTAACAAGATTATTTGTTTAAATATGTCTTAATAACAAAATCTATTTTTTTTACTAAACTAAGACTAAATTTTTATATTAGCTGCCAGTTTTGCAAACGATTGAAATTTGTTTAAATCTAACTAATATATTATGAAGAAAATTTTATCATTCTTTGCCTTGCTAACAATGCCATTTATAACAATGGCTAGCGAAGCAGATCTTGTTATCCCTGATGGGGTAAAACAACAAGACATCCTTTACTGGGGATTCCTGATTACATTTGCAGGCTTCCTGTTTGGTTTTTACCAGTTTGTTCAGGTAAAAAAAATAAGGGCGCACAAGTCGATGCTCGATGTTGCCCAAGTTATTTTTGAAACTGCAAAAATTTACCTTATTCAACAAGGTAAATTCCTTGCAATCCTATTTTTCTTTATTGGTTCTGCTGTAGCATTCTATTTTGGATGGCTTTCAGATGCCAACTTTGGAATTGGCGGAGTGGCAATGATACTTGGATGGACAGTAATTGGAATACTAGGTTCTTACAGTGTTGCATGGTTTGGCATCAGGATGAACACCCTTGCCAACTCACGTATGGCTTTTGCATCTTTGGAAAGAAAACCCATTAAACTACTTAATATTCCACTAAATGCAGGAATGAGTATTGGTGTTGTTTTGATTTCTCTGGAATTGATGATGATGCTTATCATTTTATTGTTTGTACCAGGCGAATATGCAGGTGCCAGTTTTATTGGCTTTGCTATTGGAGAATCACTAGGTGCTTCGGTATTAAGAATAGCTGGTGGTATTTTTACCAAAATTGCTGATATTGGATCCGACCTTATGAAGGTGATTTTCAAGATTGGAGAAGACGACCCACGTAACCCGGGTACCATTGCCGACTGTGTTGGCGACAATGCTGGCGACAGTGTAGGGCCTACTGCTGATGGTTTTGAAACTTATGGTGTAACTGGTGTTGCTCTTATTTCTTTTATTCTTCTTGCAGTTATCGATCCTTCTTATCAGGTTCAATTGTTAACATGGATATTCGTTATGAGAATCCTAATGATTGTAACATCAATTGGTTCATTTTGGGTTAATGGCATCATTACTAAAGCCAAATATGCAAACGCAGATGAACTTGACTTTGAAAAGCCTCTTACTAATCTGGTATGGATAACTTCATTATTTTCAATTGCAGTTACTTTTATTATTAGTTACCTAACTATTAAAGACTTACCAAATGATTTATGGATAAGTCTGTCGGTTATTATCAGTGCAGGAACCCTGGGTGCCGCATTAATACCTGAATTTACAAAATTGTTTACCAGTCCTAAATCAACTCATGTTGAAGAAGTTGTTGAAGCCTCAAAACAAGGCGGTGCTTCACTTAACATACTTTCAGGACTAGTATCAGGAAACTTTAGTGCATTTTGGATTGGAATGGTATTCTTCATGCTAATGTTTATCGCATATTTTGCGAGTACTTTCGGACTAGATACCCTTATGGTTTACCCTTCAATTTTCGCATTTGGTTTGGTAGCATTTGGTATGCTGGGAATGGGACCTGTTACAATTGCCGTTGATAGTTACGGACCTGTTACTGATAATGCACAATCAATTTACGAACTATCTCTTATTGAAGAAGATATAGAAAAAATCACACCTGAAATTGAAAAAGAATTTGGTTTCAAACCAGACTTCGAAAAATCGAAATATTACTTAGAAGCCAATGATGGTGCCGGTAATACTTTTAAAGCCACAGCAAAACCTGTACTTATAGGTACTGCTGTTGTTGGTGCTACAACCATGATTTTTGCTTTAATTTTGGTAATTGAGCATTCATTAGGCGTGAAGCCTCAAGAAGTTCTTAACTTGCTTAACCCATACACAATTATGGGATTCTTACTTGGTGGTGCTGTTATTTACTGGTTTACGGGAGCCTCAATACAGGCTGTAACAACTGGTGCAGCACGTGCAGTAGAATACATCAAACATAATATCAATCTTGACCCTGACGCTCCTAAAAAGGCAGACGTTGAAAAATCAAAAGCAGTTGTTAAGATATGTACTATTTATGCGCAAAAAGGAATGTGGAATATCTTTATTGCGATATTCTCATTTGCCCTTGCATTTGCATTTATCTCAGCCCCGACTGAAACATCTAATGCGCCGGTTGCTTTATTTATTAGTTATCTGCTTTCAATTGCATTCTTTGGGCTTTACCAGGCTATCTTTATGGCAAATGCAGGTGGTTCGTGGGACAATGCCAAAAAAGTTATTGAAGTTGACATGGGTGAAAAAGGTACACCACTTCACGAAGCATCTATAGTAGGTGATACTGTTGGCGATCCTTATAAAGATACTTCCTCAGTAGCCCTTAATCCTGTAATTAAATTTACAACATTATTCGGACTACTTGCGATGGAAATTGCAATTTCAGAACAGTTTAGGGATGTTGCTCCTTATTTTGGAATTGGTTTTCTTGCTATTGCTCTTTATTTTGTTTGGAGATCATTCTATAAAATGAGAATAAACGGATAAATTAAAATAAATATTATTAAAAGCCTCGCAAATAGCGGGGCTTTTTTTGTTTGTGAAATTATTAACATCTTATGATTATTTGTCAATTTGTTATTAAAGATTAGTACTTTTGCAAACTGTTTTTTTATTGAATTTTTTAAATTTAATGATCATTGATAATGAGCAATAATAGTTTCTTAAAGCGCCATAACGGGCCTTCGGATCAGGATGTGAAAAAGATGCTTAAAAGCATGAATATAAGTTCTGTAGAAGAGTTAATCGACAATACTGTACCAAAAAACATCCGCTTCACCAAACCTTTGAATATTGAAGAGGGAATGAGTGAACAGGAATACCTTGAACACATTAGAAATATTTCTAGAAAGAACAAAGTTTTTAAAACCTTTATCGGACAGGGATATAATAATAGCATTACCCCATCTGTTGTTTTGAGGAATGTTTTTGAGAATCCAGGCTGGTATACATCTTATACTCCTTATCAGGCTGAAATTTCACAAGGTCGGCTTGAAGCATTGCTCAACTTCCAAACAATGATTACTGAATTAACAGGCTTACCTCTTGCTAACTCATCCTTATTGGATGAAGCCACAGCAGCAGCCGAAGCAATGATAATGTTTTTTCATGCAAGACCACGTAAACAAGTTAAGGCAGGTGTAAACAAATTTCTTGTTTCTGCTGATCTGTTTCCTCAAACATTGGATGTTTTGAAAATAAGAGCTGCCTCAAAAAACATTGATCTTGTTATCGCCAAAAGAGGTGAGTTCATTTTTAATGAAGATGTATTTGGCTGCATGATGCAATACCCAGATCAAAAAGGGGAAATTGCCGACCATTCAGAAATTGCAAAAAAGGCAACTGAAGCAAATATTCCAGTGGCAGTTGCTGCCGACCTGATGAGTCTTGTAATGCTTAAGCCCCCGGGAGAATGGGGTGCTAATGTAGTTTTTGGTACCTCACAGAGATTTGGAATTCCATTGGGATTTGGTGGCCCTCATGCTGCTTTCTTCTCAACTACAGAAGATTACAAACGATATATTCCCGGAAGAATTATAGGAATTTCAAAGGATAAAAATGGCAACAATGCATTACGCATGGCTTTGCAAACAAGAGAACAGCACATTAAACGTGAAAAAGCAACTTCTAATATTTGTACCGCTCAAGCCCTCCTGGCAACAATGGCAGGTTTCTACGGACTTTATCACGGGAGTGAAGGTTTAAAAATAATTGCTCACAAAATTCATTCGTTAGCAGTAGATCTTACATCCACTTTAAAAAATATAGGATATAAACAAATTAATAAAAACTACTTCGACACTCTATTAATTGAGGTACCAGAAGGAATCGACACTAGTAAAATTAAAAGTATCTCTCTTCAACATGAAATCAATTTCAGGTATTTTGAAGATGGAAAACACATAGGAATTAGTATCGACGAGACTACTACAAATAAAGATATTGCACTAATATCAGCGGTATTGGCAAAAGTAATAGGCAAAGATGAATTTAAACTAGCCTTTTCAAAAGTAGAAAAAAACAAGGCGAAAGCAATTCCTGAGCAACTTATAAGGAAATCTTCTTTCATGGAGCATGAAATTTTCAACAAATACCACTCGGAAACAAAAATGATGAGGTATATGGCTAAGTTAGAAAATAAAGACCTTGCTCTAAACAGAACAATGATTCCACTTGGTTCATGCACTATGAAACTTAATGCTGCTACTGAAATGATACCCGTTAGTTGGCCAGAGTTTACTAATATCCACCCCTTTGTTCCTGAATGGCAGGCAGAAGGCTACCATGAAGTAATTAATGAAATGGATCGCATTTTAAGTGAAGTTACGGGCTTTGCCAAAGTTTCGTTCCAGCCAAACTCAGGGGCAGCAGGTGAATATACCGGTTTAATGGTTATTAAGGCATTTCAAAAATATAATGGACAAGAAAAAAGAAATATTTGTCTGATTCCTGCTTCTGCTCACGGAACAAACCCTGCCAGTGCAATTATGGCCGGTATGAAAGTTATTGTTGTTAAAACTGATGAAAAAGGAAATATTGATATTGTAGATTTAAAGGAAAAGGCTGAAATAAATAGTGAATTTCTTTCTGCAATTATGGTTACTTACCCAAGCACCCATGGTGTGTTTGAAGAAAGTATTAAAGATGTAATCTCCATTGTTCATGAAAATGGCGGACAAGTTTATATGGATGGTGCTAATATGAATGCACAGGTTGGACTAACAAACCCTGGATTTATTGGTGCCGATGTTTGTCACTTAAATCTCCACAAAACATTTGGAATTCCACATGGTGGTGGTGGCCCCGGCATTGGACCAATTGGTGTTGCTAAACATATTGAGCCATTTTTACCTAGTCATATTTACAACAGAACGGGAGGAGAAAAAGCCATAAATGCTATTGCAGCCGCTCCTTTTGGCAGTGCTTTGGTGCTTTTAATTTCGTATGCTTACCTTAAATTACTTGGTGGTGATGGAATGACAGAGGCAACAAAAATGGCTATTCTAAATGCTAACTACCTTAAAGAAAAACTTAAAGACCACTACCCTATTCTCTATACCGGAGTAAACGGACATGTTGGTCATGAGATGATTTTAGATTGCAATGAGTTTAGCAAAACTGCTGACATTACTGTTGGCGACATAGCCAAACGTCTTATGGACTACGGCTTCCATGCCCCAACAGTTGCATTTCCTGTTCATGGCACATTAATGGTTGAACCTACTGAAAGCGAACCTCTCGAAGAATTAGATTATTTCATAGAAGCCATGATCTCAATTAGAAATGAGATTAAAGAAGTTGAAGAAGGGAAATCTGAAAAGAAAAACAATCTTATTTCAAATGCTCCTCACACAGCCGAAATGGTAATTAGCAACGATTGGGGCTTCCCTTATTCGCGCGAAACTGCTGCTTATCCATTGGATTGGATTAGGGATGCAAAATACTTTACTCCTGTAGCAAAAATTGACGATGCCTTTGGCGATAGAAACCTTTGTGCTTGTCTGCCAATGGAGGAATACGAAGGTGAAAAAGTAGAGATTAAAGAAGCTAAGTTATAGGCTGTTACTTTTTTGAATATTAATTTGGTTTTATTTCAAAATTCAGTATTCAATATTGGATATTCAATATTCTTTTTTTGAATGTTGAACACCGAATATCCAA
>JAOZNY010000064.1:0-5304 GCA_029933565.1 Bacteroidales bacterium | reverse complement strand
TTCAATATTGGATATTCAATATTCTTTTTTTGAATGTTGAACACCGAATATCCAATGTCGAATATTGATTTTTTTTGTACTTAGGTAATCTCCTCAATCAATTGTTATTGCGATCCTCCTTAGGCGGAAGCAATCTCCCAAGGCAAAACCCGTCTTTGCGAGCGCAGCGCGGCAATCACCCTGGTTAAGTATAGCACAGTTGAGATTGCTACACCGCAGTTAATGTTTGTTTTAAACAATAACGATTGTATTGACGGTTCGTATAAGGGCGTTTTTTCCTTTTCATTTAGCAAAGCATTCCATCTCCACAAAACTCTTTTATCAACTTGCCTAAAACAAGAATTAATTCTTACTTTTGCAGCCATAAATATGGGAAGAATTTTAGCACTTGATTATGGCCGTAAGCGCACTGGTATTGCAGTAACTGATGAGTTTCAGATTATTGCAACCGGTCTTACAACAATTCATTCAAACGATGTTTTAAAGTTTATTAAAGATTATATTAAAACAGAGGATGTTGAATGCATAGTTGTTGGAGAGCCTAAAGACATGAAAAATCAACCATCGGAAGCCTCAAAATATATTGAACCTTTTGTGGGAGCGTTGAGAAAAAAATTCCCTGAAATGAAAATTGAAAGGTTTGATGAAAGGTTTACATCGGTAATGGCACATGATGCAATGCTGGTGGGAGGACTAAAAAAAACCAAGAGGCAAGATAAGGCTTTGGTTGACAAAATTAGTGCAACATTGATTCTTCAATCATATATGCATTCAAAAGACTTTAGGTAATTTAAGTTGAAAGTTAAAGTAAATAGTCAATAAGAAATAAAATGTTACCAATAACAGCATACGGACATCCAACACTAAAAAAAGTTGGTGAGGAAATAGACAAGGATTATCCCGGTCTTGAACAACTTATTGAAGATATGTTCGAAACCATGTACAACTCTCGGGGGGTAGGTCTGGCAGCTCAGCAAATAAATAAAGCCATACGACTTTTTATAATCGATGCTTCACTTTATGGAGATGAATATGAGGAAGCAAAAGATTTCAAAAAGATATTTATCAACGCTAAAATTACTTCTTTTGAGGGTGATGACTGGGAAGTAGAAGAAGGCTGCTTGAGTGTTCCGGGAATTAATGAGTTTGTTAAACGCAAAAAAATTATCAAAATAACTTATCAGGATGAAAATTTCGTGAAACACGAGGAAACTTATGATGGAATGATAAGCCGGATTATTCAGCATGAATACGATCATACTCAAGGGATTGTTTTTGTTGAGAGGCTTCCACAAATTAAAAAGATGCTACTAAAGCGTAAATTAAATGATATTTCAATGGGCAAAAGTTCAGCAAATTATAAAATGATTTATCCAAGAAAAAAAGGTAGAAGGTAGTAGGAATTGTTGCTGGTTACCCTCCTCTGCTACGCTCCGGCGGGTAAACTGGTTGTTGGTTACTAGTTGCTGGTTATTAGATAAATTTAGATGTTTAAGAATAAATAGAATGAAAATGAAAAGATTTTTTTCAATTATTATTTCAGTTGTTTTGCTTGCATCATGCAGCACTAACATTAATAATGAAACCAACGAAGAAGTTAACTTATTGGATAGTATTAAACATTACGAAAAGGTTTTGTTTAGTAACAACTCAAATAGTATAAATGTTGATGATGCAAAAAAACTTGCTGATTTTTATGAGGATTACGCTATTGAGATAAAAAACGATAGTCTAGCGCCTTCCTTTTTGTTTAAAGCGGCTGATATTAATATGAACATGAATCGCCCTGAGAATGCCATTGTATGTTTTACTACTATTCTTGAAAAATATCCAAATAATCTAAATGCCCCATCAGCACTTTTCCTCACTGCATTTATTTACGACGATCAATTGGCAGACTATATAAATGCTGAAAAATATTACAAACTTTTTTTGGAAAAATATCCTGATAATGATTTTACTGATGATGCTGAAATTTCACTGAAGAACTTAGGAAAAACACCAGAACAGTTAATTGAGGAATTTGAAGAAATGAATAAATAAAAAAAGCCTCCAACTGGAGGCTTTTTTTATTCTATATAATCTGAGATTATAATTTCATACTAACGCCAAATGTAGTACCAACTCCTGTTCCACCACCTAATTCAAGGTTTAAGCCCCATTTGTCGCTCCAGTACCAACGTCCACCAACATGCACTCCAAGGTTTGGTAAAAAGTCATCACCAAAATCAAAACCTGCATGCACTCCTGCATAAAAATCCCAATTGCTTGGAATACCAATTAAGTAATTAAAGTGATAATCACCTTTTACAAGAGCACCTACTTTAAAATCATCATCAATTTTAATATTAACTACGGGTGTAATTGTAATGTCTTTATGTACTGCAAAGTCCATTGAAACATAAACAGGAATCCCGTTGCCACTAAAACCTGTACCGAAGTTAAGTTGTTTCCCACCTTTTGCAAGTGGAGCAACTCCCCCACCTTGCGCCATTAATCCTGCAAATACAACAGAAAAGGCAATTAGAATAATAAATTTTTTCATTTAATTAGATTTAATTTGAAATATTCATTTTTATAAAGGCGGCGAAAATAATACTTTTTTAGAAACTTTCTAAATAAGCAAACTTTTATAATTATTAATGGAATAAAAAAAGCCCTGTTGAAAAACAGGACTTCTTAAATATTTTAAAACTAGATAATTGAAATGCTATAACCCAAAGGTTATTCCTGCTTTCAAACTACTTAAGCCAGTATAACCAAGTTCTGCAAACAAACCCATACCGGGTTTGAACATCCAACGACCACCAACGAATATGTCGGGAGAAACATAAGTACCACCATTGTCATAGTAACCATGCTTGGTTTTACCATTTATTTGAATACCAAAACCAACACCAGCATAAGCGTCAAATACATCGCTCTGAAAAGCATGAACATGCCAGGCGGCTCTAGCACCAAAATAAAAGCGTGGCCAGGTTTCATTATAATCACCAGTACCATAAAAATAATTGTAATGAGCAAGTTGAAATTCAGCTAGCCCTCCAAAAGAGACCAACCCAATATCACCAGTTGGTATTACACCATATTCGCCACTAAAGTTTAAAGTAGGGATAAGTCCGTAACCACCGTTTGGTACACCAATACCAGCATTAAACATCAAATCTCCTTTATTGAAGATGTGTTGAGCATTTACATTAAGGCTAATTGTTAATAGACCAACAAATGCAATTAAAAATAATTTTTTCATGATAATTTAAAATTTAATAAGTAAATAGAAATTTGGTTTTGTTTCTATATTTTTTATCTATTTGGCATAATTAATGGCTCGTGTTTCACGAATAACCGTTATTTTAATTTGCCCCGGATAAGTCATTTCTTCTTGAATCTGTCTGGAAAGTTCAATTGAAATTTTGTCTGCTTCGGCATCAGTAACTTGCTCTGCACCAACAATAACCCTAAGTTCACGTCCTGCCTGAATGGCATAGGTTTTAATTACCCCAGAATACGAAAGAGCAAGCCCTTCAAGTTTCTTAAGCCTTTGAATGTATGCATCCACAATCTCGCGACGCGCACCTGGTCGTGCACCTGAAATAGCATCGCAAACCTGAACAATAGGTGCAATAAGCGTTTCCATTTCAATTTCATCGTGGTGAGCACCAATGGCATTACAAACATCAGGCTTTTCGCGATATTTCTCGGCTATTTTCATTCCCAGAAGTGCGTGTGGCAATTCGGCCTCATTCTCTGCTATTTTCCCAATATCGTGCAATAGTCCGGCACGTTTTGCTTTCTTAGGATTAAGCCCAAGTTCGGCAGCCATTGTAGCACTTAGGTTTGCCACTTCAATAGAGTGAGCAAGCAAATTTTGTCCATAAGAGGCACGGTACTTCATTTTACCCACAAGTTTAATTAGTTCGTGGTGCATATTGTGAAGCCCCAAGTCGATTACTGTACGCTTTCCACGTTCAATAATTTCCTGATCAACTTCCTTTTTTGTTTTTGCAACAATTTCTTCAATTCTGGCCGGGTGAATACGTCCGTCAGTAATTAGTTTTTGTAATGACAATCGGGCTACTTCCCTTCTAATGGGATCAAAACCTGAAAGCAGAATAGCATCAGGGCTATCATCAATTATTATTTCAATACCAGTCATTGCCTCTAAGGCTCTGATATTTCTTCCCTCACGCCCAATAATACGACCTTTTACGGCATCATTATCTATATTGAAAACGGTAACTGTATTTTCGATAGCATGCTCAGCAGCAGTCCGCTGAATGGTTTCAATAACAATCTTTTTTGCTTTCTGATCAGCAGTCATTTTAGCCTCCTCCATGATTTCTTTCACATGGACCATGGCCTCAGATTTTGCCTCATCTTTCAAGGACTCAATCAATTCTGATTTTGCTTCTTCAGCCGAAAGTTGACTTATGGTTTCAAGTTTCTCAACCTGAGATTTATGCATTTTATCTACTTCAGCCTGTTTCTTGTCGAGAATCTCGAGTTGGTTGCTTAGATTACCTTTTAATAATTCAGATTCTTTCTGCTGTCTTTGCGCATCTTCAATTTTCTTTGAAAGCGTAGATTCCTTTTGTTTAATACGATTTTCAGCAATCTGAACCTTGGTGTTTTTGTCACCAATAATTTTTTCGTGTTCCGTTTTAAGTTGGAAAAACTTTTCCTTGGCTTGCAGGATTTTTTCCTTTTTAATGATCTCAGCCTTCTCTTTGGCTTCGTCCATCTTTTCTTTTGCTTCTTTCAGTTTTTCTCTTGCTGCCTCCATCAAGGCATCACTTTGTTTCATGGCCGACTTTTTCAAAACTAACTTTGAAAACAGATAGCCTACTACAACTGAAATAACAGCAATTGCAACATAAAATAATAAATTTTCCATTTTGTTTTTATTTGGTTTGCAATCGCTTGAAAAAAATAAAGCCCACAATATTCAGGAGTTGTGTAAACCCCGATAATGTAACGTCTAGGGCTGCCAGGAAATTCGAACGTCCAGCGTCCCTCTAATAAAAGAGGAATCTCCACCGAGGTGGATACTCAGGCCTGTTCTACGATCCTTTGAGCTTGTCCCTAATCATTGTAATGTTGAGTTTACAAACTGTTGAATAAAGCGGGCAATATTATATTTTTAAGAACTCTTTCTTTCGTTTTCACTGATTTGCTCTTTTAACAAACCATCTATTTCCGATAACTTTTCTTTCATATGTTTGTCCCTGAAGGACTTTTCATACTCAAGTTGTATTGAGTTTGTAGCGAACTGCAAAGCCATCATTGCAAACAAATCCTGATGGT
>JAOZNY010000063.1 GCA_029933565.1 Bacteroidales bacterium | reverse complement strand
ATGCTTAGCTTGCAATTAGAAGATAATGACAGACAAGGCTTATGTTGGATAAAAGAAAAACATGATCCTTTGTGGGGGCATAGTGGTAGCGATCCTGGTATTCAGACATATATGTATTTTGATTATCATGCTAAGATGGGAATAATTCTGTTTCAAAATTCTGGAAGTGGAAATGCTTATAAATTGGTGAAGAATCTTTTATCCGTGATGGAAGAGAGTAGAAAATAAAAAAGTGTAATATCACTATTACAGTTAAACATCCCTTGTATTGGAGGAATGGAAATAAGGAAAAAGAACAAGGCTTGGCCCGTCTTACGCTTGACTTGACACTAACACTCCATCACCACAAAATCAATAATTTTTGCTGCTAAACTAGCCGTTAGGTTATCTCTATCTAATGATGGGTTAAGTTCGGCGATATCAAATGAGATTACTTTTTTGGTATCGAATAAAAACGACAACATTTTAAACACAAAATAAGGTGTAAACCCCAATGGTGAAGGTGCACTGACCCCTGGCGCATAAGCTGATGAAAAACCATCCATGTCAACTGTGATATACAAATAATCTACTTTTTCGATAAACGGATTGAGTCTATTCTTTAATGCTTGCAGTTCAGCACTTGAAGATTCGCAATCGTAGTTAATTGCATAGTAAATATGGTCTTCTTTTGCAATATTAAATAATTCTTTGGTATTGGATTGCTGCTGAATTCCTATAACGAAGTAATCAACTTTATCACCTGTACTACTTAGTTCATTTATTATCTGACTAAAAGGCGTGCCTGAATTGCTTTTTGTTTCAACAGGACGTAAATCAAAATGTGCATCAACAAATTATTGGTTCGATATTCCCCAGAAAATTCTATTTTGAAGAAAACAAAGTTCGAACCGATAAAATGAATGAGGTTATTGCTTGGATAATGCAGAATAACAGAGCATTAGCAGAAATAAAAAAAGTTCAACCTAGTAAGAATACTAAGTTGTCCAGTTTGGTGGGATATACTGGATTCGAACCAGTGACCCCCGCCCTGTCAAGGCGATGCTCTAAACCAACTGAGCTAATATCCCTTCTAAAAGATTGGGTGGCAAAATTAGAAAAATACTAATAGCAAATTCATATCTTTGGCAATTCAAAATCAAAAAAAAATATGAAACTTTTTAAATTAATAGTATTATCGGTTTTAGTACTTTCAGGAAGCATTATTATTGCTCAGGAAGAATCAAAAAATATTAAACTTGAAGAAATTTGGAAGGAATATAAATTCCTTCCAAAAAGTATAAAAGGAATGAACTCTTTAAGTGATGGAATTCACTACACATCGCTTGTAAATGGCTCACTTGTTGTTTATGACTATAAAACAGGCGATTCGGTAAACACACTTATTTTTGCTGACAAACTCATTCCGAAGGGTGAAGAAACCCCAATTAAACTAAATTCTTTTTCCATTAATAATAATGAATCCAAATTCCTAATTCCAACAAAAACAAAATCCATTTACCGGCATTCATCCAAATCGGTTTTTTATGTGTGGGATACAGAAAATGAAGAATTAACTAATCTATCGACTGACAAACAGAGGCTTGCCGATTTTTCACCTAAAGGAAATAAAGTAGCATTTGTTAGGGAAAACAATATCTTTATTAAAGATCTAACTTCTAACACTGAAATCCAAATAACAAATGATGGAAAAATGAACCAAATTATTAACGGAACTTGCGATTGGGTTTACGAAGAAGAATTTGGGTTTACTAAAGGTTTCTCCTGGTCGCCTGAGGGAAGCAAAATTGCCTTTTATCGTTTCGATGAAAGTAAAGTGAAAGAATTTATGCTCACTTATTATGGCGATCTCTACCCTGAGGAATACCGCTACAAATATCCCAAAGCAGGTGAAGACAATTCAATTGTGGAGATATTTATTTACGATTTAGAATCAGGAAAAACAACAAAAATGAATATTGGCGCAGAAACTGACCAGTATATTCCTCGCATAAAATGGACCAATGATGATAATATTCTGGCAATTCAAAGACTTAACCGTCTTCAAAACCATTTGGACATTTTGCTTGCTAACACAACAACAGGAGATACAAAGGTAATCTATCAGGAAGACAATAAGTATTACATCGACATTACTGACAACCTCACATTTATTAACAACAATAAACAATTTATAATAAGTTCAGAACTCGATGGGTTTAATCACATATACCTATATAATATAGATGGAACTTTGAGCAAACAACTTACTTCTGGTAATTGGGAGGTAACCAATGTTTATGGCTACGATGAAAAGAAAAAAAGAGTTTACTTTCAATCAGCCGAATCAAGTCCTCTTAATAGAGATCTTTATTATACAAGCCTAAAAGGTAAAAGAACCAAACTTTCGGAAAAAGAAGGCACCAACGATGCTACTTTCAGCAATAACTATAATTATTTTATCAGCACTTATAAATCGGCATCAACACCTCCTTATGTAAGTGTTAAAAATTCGAATGGTAAAATAGTGCGAGTATTGGAAGACAATTTAGCTTTCGCAGAAAGACTAGAATCCTACAACTTAAGCAAAAAAGAATTTTTCACTTTTACTTCACCAGAATTCATGCTTCCTGATAGTTCTCAGGTAGAATTAAATGCCTGGCGAATTTTACCTCCTGATTTTGATGAAAATAAAAAATACCCTGTTTTAATAACAATCTACGGCGGACCAGGATCACAGGAAGTTAAGGATACTTGGGGATACTTCAACTACTTCTGGTATCAGATGTTGGCACAAAATGGGATAATAGTAATGTCGGTTGACAACCGTGGAACAGGTGCTAGAGGAGAAGTCTTTAAAAAAATGACCTACAAAGAACTTGGCAAATACGAAACCATCGATTACATTGAAACTGCAAAATATCTGGGCAATCTTCCTTATGTTGACAAAGACAAAATAGGTATTTTTGGTTGGAGTTACGGTGGATTTATGGCCAGTAATGCATTATTTCAGGGAGCCGACTATTTCAATACTGCCATTGCAGTTGCTCCGGTTACAAACTGGCGGTATTACGACAATATTTACACCGAAAGATTTATGGTAAAGCCTCAGGACAATGCAGATGGCTACGACAACAACTCGCCCATAAACCATGTAGATAAATTAAAAGGAAATTATTTATTGATACATGGCAGTACCGACGATAATGTGCATTTTCAAAATACCATGGACTTAATTACCGCATTGGTTGCCGCCGACAAGCAATTTGACCTGATGATTTATCCAAATAAAAACCATGGAATTTATGGTGGAAATACCAGATACCATCTATTTAAAAAGATGACTGATTTTCTTTATGAGCATTTAAAGAATTAAAATTGTGTCTTTAAATAATAATAGTATCTTTGCCGCCCGTAAAACAATTTTTTTTTATAAATTTAACCGAAAGGATTAGGTATTTACCATGATTATTATTCCTATTAAAGAAGGCGAAAACATTGACAGAGCGCTTAAGCGCTTCAAACGTAAATTTGAAAAAACTGGTGGCATGAAAGAACTCAGGGCTCGTCAGAAATTTTTGAAACCCTCTGTTGTTAAGAGGGAACAAAAACTTAAAGCGATTTACGTACAAGGACTTCGCCAAGCTGAACAGGGGTAAATTAACCACTGGAAATTATCTCATAAAGGCAAATGTATTTATAAAAAATGCATTTGCCTTTTTTTTGTGTCCTATTCAATCTTTTTGTTGTTTTTGTGGAAATAAATTTTGAACCAATCATATTTTTTCTTATATTTGGTTCAAAGTTTCTGCCTTTTATATGTCAACCAAAAAGTACATTAAATATATACGTTTAGAGAAGCGATTTTCTGAACACACTTCAAAAGCCTACAATAACGACCTCTCTGCATTCACGTTATATTTAAAGGAAGAATATGAACTTGATAAATCAGAACTAGCCAACACCGACATGATTCGTTCATGGATAGTAAACTTAATGGAAAATGGTGCATCACCAAGAACAATCAATAGAAGAATTACAACCCTTCGCTCCTATTACAAATATCTTGTTGCAAACAAACTTGCCGAATCTAATCCTGCTACTCAAATAAAATCGATAAAGACAGCCCAGCAGATTACAAAATTTCTGGAAAAGGACAAACTTAACGAACTAATTGGAAAAGAAACAAAAGCAGATGATTTTGTAGAAGTAAGAAATAAACTTGTCCTGGATTTATTATACTCAACAGGAATGAGATTGAACGAACTACTTACACTTAACGACAATTCAGTTAACGAACAGTTAAAAGTAGTTAAAGTTATTGGAAAGCGAAATAAAGAAAGATTAATACCGTTATCAGATAAACTTATAGAAGCAATTAATAATTACAAGGAAATAAAGCACAAGGTCTTCAGCCAGGTTGGTTCAGGCTTAATTTTAAGCAATAAAGGCAAGAAAGCATATCCCAAATTAATTTATAGGATTATAAATTCTGCATTATCAGAAATAACAAAAGGTAAAAGAAGTCCACATGTTTTACGACATAGTTTTGCAACACATATGTTAAATAATGGTGCTGAACTTAATACAATAAAGGAGTTACTTGGGCACACAAATTTATCGGCTACCCAAGTTTACACTCATAATACAATCGATCAATTAAAATCTATTTATTCTAGCGCCCATCCTAGGGCCAAATTTAAAAAAGGAGGATGATATGAAAGTAAACATTAATGCTGTTCAGTTTAAGGCTGACAAAAAACTAGAAAACTTCATAGAAAAGAAAGTCGAGAAGCTTTCTGGACGTTATGAAGGTGTAATTGGATCGGAAGTTACGCTTAGAGTAGAAAAATCTGAGCAAAAAAATAACAAAATTACAGAAATAAGACTAGAGGTTAGAGGCTATGACCTCTATGCAAAAAAGCAGAGCAGCACGTTTGAAGAGTCCACCCACACAGCGGTTGAGGCACTTAAGAAGCAATTGGAAAAATACAAAGATAAGATGAAAAAATAATAATTAATTTTTTTTTATTTATTCTTTGGTTAATAAAAATAAAGTATCTATTTTTGCAGACCTTTTTGAGAGAGGAGGTCTGCTTTTTTATTCAGACCATAGTTCTTTAAATATTGAAACGAGAATAAGCAGTAGAAATACTGATTATTTTATGTAAACATGCCAACATAGCTCAGTTGGCCAGAGCAGCTGATTTGTAATCAGCCGGTCGGGGGTTCGAATCCCTCTGTTGGCTCAAAGTTCTTAAAATATTGAAAATCGGGGGAGATACCGAAGCGGTCAAACGGGGCAGACTGTAAATCTGTTGGCTCAGCCTTCGGAGGTTCGAATCCTCCTCCCCCCACACTCTCTGAGTTACGAGTTAAGAATTTTTGAATTTTGGATAAAATGTTCAAAATAATTAATTCAAAACTCTAACTTGGAACCTTAGCGGGAGTAGCTCATCTGGTAGAGCGACAGCCTTCCAAGCTGTAGGTGGCGAGTTCGAGCCTCGTCTCCCGCTCAGTTGCCGGGGTAGCTCAGGGGTAGAGCGCTTCCTTGGTAAGGAAGAGGTCACGAGTTCAATTCTCGTCCTCGGCTCAAATATTAAAAAAATTGACACTTTAATTTTATAACAAGTTTTAGATATGGCTAAAGAAAAATTTGATCGGTCCAAACCACACGTGAACATAGGTACAATTGGTCACGTTGACCACGGTAAAACTACTTTAACCGCTGCCATCACACTTTGTATGCAAGACAAAGGTTTGGCAACATTTACTTCATTTGACGCAATTGATAACGCTCCTGAAGAAAAAGAAAGAGGAATAACAATTAACACGGCGCACGTTGAGTATATGACGGATAACCGTCACTATGCACACGTTGACTGTCCAGGTCACGCTGACTACGTTAAGAACATGGTAACTGGTGCTGCCCAAATGGACGGTGCTATCCTTGTTGTTGCTGCTACTGACGGCCCAATGCCTCAGACACGTGAGCACATCCTTCTTGCTCGTCAGGTAGGTGTTCCTTCACTTGTTGTTTTCATGAACAAAGTTGACATGGTAGACGATGAGGAATTATTAGAACTAGTAGATATGGAGATCCGTGACCTATTAAGTTTCTATGATTTTGATGGTGACAATACTCCTATCATTCAAGGTTCAGCACTTGGTGGACTCAATAATGAGCCAAAATGGGTTGAAAAGATTGTTGAGTTAATGGATGCTTGTGACACATGGATTGAATTACCAACTCGTGACCAGGATAAACCATTCCTAATGCCAGTTGAGGACGTATTCTCAATTACTGGACGTGGAACAGTTGCTACTGGTAGAATTGAAACTGGTATAATCAATACAGGTGAAGCAGTTGACATTATTGGTATGGGTGCAGAAAAACTTAAATCAGTTGTTACTGGTGTTGAGATGTTCCGCAAAATTCTTGATCAAGGTCAAGCTGGTGATAATGCAGGTCTTCTACTACGTGGTATCGACAAAAACGAAATCACAAGAGGTATGGTTATTGCCCACACTGGTACAGTAACTCCTCATAAACATTTCAAAGCTGAGGTTTATATCCTTAAGAAAGAAGAAGGTGGACGGCACACTCCATTCCACAACAGATATCGTCCACAGTTCTACTTCAGAACAACTGACGTAACTGGTGAGGTAACTCTTCCAGACGGAGTTGAGATGGTTATGCCTGGTGACAACCTTACTATCGAAGTTACTTTGATTTCAGAAATTGCAATGAACATAGGTCTTCGTTTTGCGATTCGCGAAGGTGGTCGTACAGTAGGTGCCGGTCAGGTAACAGAAATTATTAAAGACTAAATTAGTCTTTAAAATAATAAGACGCTAAAGGTATTTTAATGATTACATTAAAGTGCCTTTAGCATCTTAAATATACGGGTGTAGCTCAATTGGTAGAGTAGCGGTCTCCAAAACCGTTGGTTGTGGGTTCGACTCCTACCACCCGTGCAAAATTGAATATCATGGCAAAATTCAGTATTACAAATTATTTCAAAGAAAGTTACCAGGAGTGGACTCAAAAAGTTTCCTGGCCAACATGGAGTGAGCTGCAGAATAGTGCAATTGTTGTATCCGTCGCTTCCCTTATAATCGCAATGGTCGTTTATATGATGGATATTACATTCTCAACAATGCTTGACAAATTCTATAATATGTTTATGTCGTAGCAAGTTTAGAGTATTACTATTCTATTTTTATATATAATTAAAATCAGTTTTTAACTAACTAATTCAACCAGCTGCACAATGAGCGATCAATCAGGAAAAAAATGGTACGTTGTTAGGGCGATTAGTGGAAAAGAAAGAAAAGTTAAAGAATATTTGGAGAGCGAAATTAAACGCCTCGAAATTGAAGACTTTATCTCTCAGATACTAATACCGACCGAAAAAGTGTACCAAATCCGGAAGGGAAAGAAGATTTCCAAGGAAAGGAATTATTTTCCAGGTTACGTTCTTGTAGAAGCAGAGTTGAGTGGAGAAATTCCACACATCATCAGGAATATCCCAAATGTTTTGGGTTTTCTTGGGACTAAAGGGGTTGCAGAACCTATCAGACCATCAGAAGTTAAAAGAATATTAGGTAAGGTTGATGAACTCTCCGAACTTGGAGAAGAAATGAACGTTCCTTATATTGTAGGTGAGTCAGTTAAGGTAATCGATGGCCCTTTCAATAGTTTCAGCGGAACAATAGAAGAGATTAACGAGGAGAAGAAGAAACTAAAGGTAATGGTCAAGATTTTTGGAAGAAAAACACCACTCGAACTTGGCTTTATGCAAGTTGAAAAAGAATAGTTAAAACAAAATCTTTAAATTTTAAACACAAGTTTAAAATGGCGAAAGAAGTAAGTGGATTAATAAAACTACAGATTAGAGGAGGAGCCGCAAATCCTTCACCACCAGTTGGACCTGCATTAGGTGCTAAAGGGGTGAACATTATGGAGTTCTGTAAACAATTTAATGCTCGTACGCAGGATCAGGCTGGTAAAGTCATTCCTGTGATTATTAGCGTTTACAAGGACAAATCTTTTGATTTCATCATTAAAACACCACCCGTTGCCGTTCAAATTTTGGAAGCCTCGAAATTAAAAAAGGGCTCTCCAGAACCAAACAGGCAAAAGGTTGCTACTATTACCTGGGATCAGGTAAGAACAATTGCTGAAGACAAAATGAAAGACTTAAATGCTTTCAAAATAACTTCTGCAATGAAAATGGTAGCAGGAACTGCAAGAAGTATGGGTGTGAAGGTGAAAGGCAAATTCCCTGTTGAAGAAAATTAGTAAACAAATCTGTTAAATTTAGGAGAAGAAGATGGCAAAATTGACAAAAAAACACAAAGAAGCTTTAGCCAAATTCGAAAAAGATAATGAGTACTCCTTATCAGAAGCTGCAGAATTAGTTAAGAAAATTTCTTATGCTAAATTTGATGCTTCAGTTGATTTGAATGTAAGATTAGGCGTTGACCCGAGAAAAGCTAACCAAATGGTTAGAGGTTCTGTTACCTTACCTCACGGTACTGGTAAAGAAAAAAAGGTTCTCGTACTATGTACACCAGACAAAGAAGAGGAGGCTAAATCTGCAGGAGCAGATTTCGTAGGTCTTGACGAATATGTCCAAAAAATTAAGGATGGCTGGACTGATGTAGATGTTATAATTACAATGCCAAGTGTGATGCCAAAAGTTGGTGCATTGGGAAGAATTTTAGGACCTCGTGGCTTAATGCCAAACCCTAAAACCGGAACAGTGACCATGGATGTAGGCAAAGCCGTAAATGCTGCAAAAGCAGGTAAAATTGACTTTAAAGTTGATAAGTTTGGAATCATTCATGCTGCCATTGGCAAATTGAATTTTAGCGCTGACGAAATTTTTGACAATGCTAACGAACTTCTTAACACTATTGTCAAACTTAAACCTAGCTCAGCTAAAGGTACTTACGTAATTAGTACAACTATTTCTAGTACTATGAGCCCTGGTGTTAAAGTTTCAATCAAATCAGTTAATGCTTAACAGAAAAAGTACTTGACATGAGAAAAGAAGAGAAACAACAACTTATCGAATCAATTGCTCAGTTATTAACTGACAATCATAATTTCTATTTAACTGATATCTCAGAACTTAATGCTGAAGATACCAGTAAATTGAGAAGAGAGTGTTTTAAGAACGGCATTAAAATGCATGTTGTAAAAAACACACTTCTTCGCAAAGCGATGGAAAAGATTGACAGACAATACGATGAGTTGTACGACACACTTAAAGGAAACACTTCAGTCATGTTTGCAGAAGCAGGAAATGTACCTGCCAAGATGATTAAAGAGTTTAGGAAAAAAAGCGACCGTCCAATTGTAAAGAGTGCCTTCATTGAAGATACTGTTTATATTGGTGACGAGAACCTTGACTTCCTAGCATCCATTAAGTCGAAGAATGAACTTATTGCTGATGTTGTAGCATTATTGCAGTCACCTGCTAAAAATGTTATTTCAGCACTACAATCCGGTGGACAAACTCTAACTGGAATACTAAAGACCTTATCTGAAAAAGAAGGCGAATAAATATTTTTTTTAATCGAATCAATTTAATAACATTAAATAAATAATAAAATGGCAGATTTAAAAGCCTTTGCAGATCAGTTAGTAAACTTGACTGTAAAAGAAGTTAACGAGCTTGCTGAAATTCTTAAAGACGAATACGGTATTGAGCCAGCAGCAGCAGCAGTTGCAGTTGCAGGACCAGCAGCAGGTGGAGAAGCCGAAGCTGAAGAACAAACAGCATTCGATGTAATTCTTAAAGCACCAGGTGGAGCAAAATTAGCAGTTGTTAAACTTGTTAAAGAATTAACTAGTCTTGGATTGAAAGAATCAAAAGAATTAGTTGATTCAGCACCAAAAGCTATCAAAGAAGGCGTCTCAAAAGACGAAGCTGATGCTTTAGTTTCACAGTTAGAAGCTGCAGGAGCCGAAGTTGAGCTTAAATAATTACCTACTTACTAGGTTATACACCTTAAGGTTACCAACCTCTATCCCTTTTTTGGGTTAGAGGTTGGTGGCTATTTGCTCTTATACATAATTCTTTCCTTTATTTGGTGAATTTCACCAACTTTGTTTAACTAAAAAAATTGAAGCCTTGGCTGACATAAGAACCGAAAGAATCAATTTCGCATCGACGAAAAACAAATTGGCATATCCTGATTTCTTGGATATTCAATTAAAATCATTTCAGGATTTTTTCCAGTTGGAAACAAATCCGGAGAATCGAAAAAATGAAGGTCTCTTCAGGGTATTTGCAGAAAATTTCCCGATTACCGATGCAAGAAACAATTTTGTCCTCGAATTTTTGGATTACTTTGTTGATCCACCTCGATACTCAATGGAGGAAACTCTTGAGCGTGGACTAACTTATAGTGTGCCTTTAAAGGCAAAACTAAAGTTGTATTGTACCGATCCCGACCATGAAGATTTTGAAACTATTGTTCAAGATGTTTATTTGGGAATGATACCTTATATGACTCCTAAAGGAACATTCATTGTGAATGGAGCCGAAAGAGTTATTGTATCGCAACTTCACAGATCGCCAGGTGTTTTCTTTGGACAACACCGCCATGCAAATGGTACGCAATTATATTCAGCACGTATTATTCCTTTCAAGGGCTCTTGGATGGAATTTTCTACTGATATAAATAATGTGATGTATGCATACATTGACAGGAAAAAGAAAATGCCTGTTACAACATTATTAAGAGCCATTGGTTATGAATCGGACCGCGATATTCTTGAAATTTTCAACCTTGCTGAAGAAGTAAAAGTTAGTAAGGCCGGACTTAAAAGGGTATTAGGCCGTAAACTTGCCGCAAGAGTGGTAAGATCGTGGTTTGAAGATTTCGTGGATGAAGATACCGGAGAAGTTGTAACTATCGAACGTAACGATGTTATAATTGAAAGGGAAACAATCCTCGAGAAGGAACATATCCAACAAATTATTGATGCTGGTGTTAAAACCATCCTTCTTCATAAAGAAGATTCTGATGCTGCTGATTACACTATCATCTTCAATACATTGCAAAAAGATACAACAAACTCTGAAAAAGAGGCTGTTGAATTTATATACTATCAGTTAAGAAATGCCCTTCCCCCTGATGAAGAAACAGCAAGAGGAATTTTTGACAAACTGTTTTTCTCTGACAAGAGATACGATTTAGGCGAAGTAGGAAGATATAGGATTAACAAAAAGTTAAATATCAATACCTCAGTTGATACCAAGGTACTAACTAAAGAGGATATTATCCTCATTATTAAATATCTTATCAAACTGATTAACAATAAAACTATTGTTGATGATATCGACCACCTAAGTAACCGTAGGGTACGTACTGTTGGAGAGCAACTTTATGCTCAGTTTGGTGTAGGTTTAGCTCGTATGGCACGTACAATTCGCGAAAGAATGAATGTTCGTGACAACGAAGTATTTACTCCTACCGACCTTATTAATGCAAAAACATTATCATCAGTAATAAACTCTTTCTTTGGTACAAATGCACTTTCGCAGTTTATGGACCAAACAAACCCACTATCTGAAATCACTCATAAAAGAAGGATTTCGGCATTGGGACCTGGTGGTTTATCAAGGGAACGTGCAGGATTTGAGGTTCGTGACGTTCACTATACTCACTACGGAAGACTTTGTACAATTGAAACTCCGGAAGGACCAAACATTGGTCTTATCTCCTCACTATGTGTATATGCACAAATCAATAAATTAGGTTTTATTGAAACACCATATCGCAAAGTTAAAACAGGTAAAATTGACTTTAGTATTGATCCAATTTACCTTAGTGCTGAGGAAGAAGAAAATAAAATTATTGCTCAGGCAAATACGGTTGTTACTGACGATGGTCAGTTTGTAAACGAAAAAGTTAAGGTAAGATATCAGGCCGATTATCCAATTATCCCTAGAGAGGATGTTGATATGATGGACATTGCCCCTAACCAAATTGCTTCTATTGCAGCATCTTTAATTCCTTTCCTTGAGCATGACGATGCAAACCGTGCTCTAATGGGCTCGAATATGATGCGCCAAGCAGTACCTCTTTTGAATGCCGAACCACCAATTGTTGGAACTGGTATTGAGAAATCTGTAGCAAAAGATTCACGAGTTTTAATTGAAGCTGAAGGCCCTGGTATAGTAGAATATGTTGATGCCGATACAATTAGTGTTAGATACGATCGCGATGATTTAGAGAAACTTATAAGTTTTGAGGATGACTTAAAAACTTATACTTTAACTAAGTTTAAACGAACTAATCAAAATACCTCAATTAACCTTAGGCCAATTGTTAGAAAAGGTGATATGGTTAAGAAGGGTGATATTTTATGTGAAGGTTATGGAACCAAAAATGGTGACCTTGCACTTGGCCGTAACCTTATGGTTGCTTTCATGCCTTGGAAAGGTTATAACTTTGAGGATGCCATCGTAATTTCTGAAAGAATTGTAAAAGAAGATGTTTTTACTTCCGTTCACATTGAAGAATTTTCTCTAGATGTTCGCGACACTAAAAGAGGTATTGAAGAATTAACAAACGATATACCTAATGTAAGTGCTGAAGCTACAAAAGATCTTGATGAGAACGGTCTTATCAGAATTGGTGCTGAGGTAACTGAAGGTGATATAATGATTGGTAAGATTACACCAAAAGGTGAAAGCGATCCAACACCTGAAGAGAAACTATTACGTGCAATTTTTGGTGATAAAGCTGGTGATGTTAAAAATGCATCCCTAAAAGCACCACCATCAATGAAAGGTGTAGTTATTAATAAAAATCTTTTCTCCCGAGCTGTAAAGGATAAAAAGAACAAGAGCAGGGATAAGGAAATTATTGAGAACCTTGATAAAGAATATACAGCATATTTTATCGATATTAAAGGTAAACTTATTGAGAAATTATTTACTATTGTTAGTAATAGAACCTCTCAAGGTGTTACCAATAATTATGGTGAAGTAGTTGTACCTCAGCGTACCAAATTTACGCAGAAAATTCTTCAAGGAATTGATTATACAATTGTAAAAACTGATAAGTGGACAACTGATAAAGCTAAGAACCAACTGGTGAAAAACCTTATCAATAACTACAACATCAAGTTTAAGGAACTGACAGGTATTCTTAACAGAAAATCTTTTGTTGCTACCGTAGGCGATGAATTGCCTAAGGGAATTGTACAAATGGCCAAAGTTTATGTTGCCAAAAAGAGGAAACTCAAAGTTGGTGATAAAATGGCCGGACGTCATGGTAACAAAGGTATTGTTGCAAGAATTGTTCGCGAAGAGGATATGCCATTCCTTGAGGATGGAACTCCAGTCGACATTGTACTTAACCCATTGGGTGTACCTTCCAGGATGAACCTTGGCCAAATCTACGAAACTGTTCTTGGTTGGGCCGGAAAAAAACTTGGACTAAAATATGCAACACCAATTTTTGATGGTGCTCATGTTGATCAGATAAACGATTACCTAAGTAAAGCAGGTCTTCCTGAAAATGGTAGTACTTACCTTTATGATGGTGAAACTGGTGAACGTTTCGACCAGCCTGCCACAGTAGGTTATATTTATATGCTAAAACTTCACCACATGGTTGACGATAAGATGCACGCAAGGTCTATTGGACCTTATTCGCTTATTACTCAACAACCTCTAGGTGGTAAAGCACAATTTGGTGGTCAGCGTTTTGGTGAGATGGAAGTTTGGGCTC
>JAOZNY010000062.1 GCA_029933565.1 Bacteroidales bacterium | reverse complement strand
ATGAAAATACCTTTTAACAAACCATATATTTCTGCTAAAGATGAAAAATATATTCTGGAGGCACTTCATTCTGCCCAACATTCAGGAAATAATTCTTTTGGGCAGAGGGCAATTTCTTTTGTCAAAAATAAGTATGGTTTTCAGGAATTGTTTTTAACTCCCTCATGCACAGCAGCCATGGAAATGGGGGCTTTGCTTGCCGATATTAAACCCGGCGATGAGGTAATTTTGCCTTCTTATACTTTCAGTTCTACGGTTAATGCAGTTGTTATTTTTGGTGGCAAACCTGTTTTTTGTGAGATTGATAAAAACACCTTGAATATTGACGTTTCCAAAATTGAGAAACTTATTACACCTAAAACAAAAATGATCTTACCCATTGATTATGCAGGTATTTCGTGTGAAATGGATGAGATTATGCGCATTGCCAAAAAGCATGATTTAATCGTAATGCAGGATTGTGCACAGAGTTTTGGGGGCTTTTATGAAGGAAAACCAAATGGAAGTATTCCACATCTTGCTGCTTTTAGTTTTCATGAAACCAAAAATATGAATGCCGGCGGAGAAGGTGGCGGACTTGTTGTAAATGTTCCTGATTGGCATCAGCGGGCATATTTTATGCAGGAAAAGGGAACTGATCGTCGTCTGGTTCTCGATGGAGTAAAAAGTAAATACTCATGGGTAGAAAAAGGGTCGAGTTATTTGTTGTCGGATATTTTGGCTGCTGGTTTGTTGGCTCAGTTGGAAAATGAAGAGGAAATTATAGAAAAGCGAAAAGAAGTTACAGAAGCCTACCATAATCTTTTTCAGCCATATTACAATAACGGAAATTTGAATATCTATCAGCCACAAAACCATATTATTAGTAATCATCATGCTTTTTGGGTAGTTTTTGATAACTCTCAAAACAGGTCGGATTTTATGGAAAAACTCAGGGCTTTCGATATTCATGTTTACATCGGATATTTGCCTCTTCATTCTTCACCTATGGGGATTAAATTTGGCTATAAGCCGGAAGACCTTGCTATTACAGAAGATATCGCAGCAAGAGTTGTAAGATTGCCATTTTATGCCGGTATGGCTGATGAAGGTCTGGACTACACAATTGAAAAGATGGGCGTTGTTTTAAAGGAAATTTATGGCAAATAAAAACAAAATGAGGTTTTGTGTTGTTGGTTGCGGTAATGTTGCCCTAAAATATGGTATTGAGGCAATAATGAATTCGGGAGTTTCTGAACTTGTTGTTTGCGTTGATCATGGGATAGAAAAAAAAGAAATAATTGAAAGCAGATTTGGTATTCCATTTGAGTTGAGTTTGACCGATGCCATAAATAATTATAAGTTTGATGCTGTTTACATTTCCACCCCTACTGCATTCCATAAAAATGCAGCAATAGAAGCAGCCAATAACGGCAAGCATATTTTATGCGAAAAACCACTTGCACTTAACTTTTCTGAAACCGAGGCAATGGTAAATGCAGCTAAAGAAAATAATATTGCTTTGTTTGAAGGGTTTATGTATCAGTTTCATAGACAGCATATTTTTGTGAACCAACTTATAAAAGAGAACAAAATAGGAGAGGTGTTTCAGATAAATGCTTGCTTTGGATACCCGCAACGACCTGAAGGCGATTTCAGGCTCAACAAAGAAAAGGGAGGAGGTGTTCTTCTCGATGCTGGTTGTTATACTTTACATTTTGCAAGAAACTTTTTTGGGGAAGAACCAACTGAAGTTTCCTCGGTTTTAAACTTTAAAAATAATATTGATTTAAGGGGGAATGTTTTGTTGGGTTTTGGAAAAGAAAAAACTGCCCATTTAAGTTTTGGTATGAACAACTTTTATAAAAATCAATACCAACTCTGGGGTACTAAAGGAGTAATTAGTGTTGAAAGGGCATTTTCAGTAACTAATGACTATAGGCCAATAATTACTTTAGAAATGGATTCGGGCAAAGAAACTTTTGAATTAGATGCTGATAATCATTTTGTTAATGAAGTGAGGTTCTTTGTAAATAATCATTCTTCAGAAAAGAAACGCAAAGAATGGTATGAAGAGACACTACTACAATCAGAACTTTTAGAACGTGTTGGTAAGAAGGAATAAAAGAAGAGCATAGTTTTTAAAAGCATTAACGTATTTTTACAATATTTGCACTCCAAAAAAATAGAGAATTTGAAGATAGCTGTAAATACAAGATTATTGCTAAAAAACAAACTCGAAGGTATCGGGTGGTTTACTTACGAGAGTTTGAAACGTATTGTTTTAAGCCATCCTGAACATGAGTTTTTCTTTATCTTCGATCGAAAATATGACAAGAGTTTCATTTTTTCCGATAATGTAAAACCAATTGTAATTGGTCCACAGGCCAGGCATCCAATTTTGCATTATTTGTGGTTTGAACACTCTATTCCTCGTATTTTAAAAAAAATTAAGCCCGATATTTTTCTTTCGCCCGATGCATATTGCTCGCTAAATACTAAAACCAAAACTCTTATTGTTATTCACGATTTGAACTTTGAGCATTTTCCTGAGCATATGCCTTGGCTAGTAAGGAAATACTATAGGTATTACACACCCCACTTCGCAAAAAAGGCAGACAGGATTGCAACTGTTTCAGGTTTTTCAAAAAATGATATTGTGGAACAATATGGCATTTCGCCAAATAAAATAGATGTCGTTTTTAATGGAGCCAACGAAAATTTCAAGCCAGTTGCTGATACAGTTAAACTAGAAACCAAACAGAAATTTACAAAGGGGGATGATTTCTTTGTTTTCATTGGTGCATTAAACCCCAGAAAGAATCTAGCTACACTGTTCAAGGCATTTGATATTTATAAAAGCAAAAATGAAACTAGGGTAAAACTTATTGTAGTTGGCGAAAAAATGTGGTGGACAGGAAATATTAAGGAAGCCTACCAAAACATGAAGTATAAGGAAGAAGTAGTATTTACTGGCCGACTTGAGCCGGAAGAACTTTACAAAGTTGTGGCTTCGGCAATGGCAGTTGCTTATGTTTCAATATTTGAAGGATTTGGGATTCCAATAGTTGAAGCCTGGTATTCCGATACGCCTGTTATAACTTCTAATGTTACTGCTATGCCTGAAATTGCAGGCGATGCAGCATTGATTATCGATCCTTTTCAAGTTGAGAGCATTGCAAATGCCATGAAAAGTATTACTTTTGATGATGGACTTAGGCAGAGATTAATTGAAAAGGGAAGAGAGAGAAGGAAACTCTTTAGTTGGGATAAAACCGCTAAAAATTTATGGGATTCCATAGAAAAAACAATGAACCAATAAACCAAACCAAAATGAATATTTTAATTTTAGGATCAGGCGGGAGAGAGCATGCACTTGCCTGGAAAATGGCACAAAGCAAACTAACCGATAAACTTTATATTGCTCCGGGAAATGCTGGCACAAAGGAGGTAGGTATTAATATTCCAATTAATGTAAATGATTTTGCAGACGTAAAAAAATTGGTTATTGAGAAGGAAATAGATATGCTAGTGGTAGGCCCTGAAGTACCACTTGTTGATGGTATTCACGACAAATTTAAGAATGATCCGGCATTAAATAATATACCTGTAATTGGCCCTGAGAGAAGGGGGGCAATGCTGGAAGGAAGCAAGGATTTTGCAAAGGAGTTTATGTATAAATATAATGTTCCAACAGCTGCTTACAAATCATTTACCTTAGAAAACTTAACTGAAGGTTATGAGTTCCTGGAAAGTCTTACCGCACCTTACGTACTAAAGGCCGATGGCTTGGCTGCAGGAAAAGGAGTTCTAATAATTAATGACTTAGAACTTGCAAAATCAGAACTCAAGAAAATGGTGGCTGATGCAAAATTTGGAGAAGCTTCTTCAAAGGTCGTAATCGAAGAGTTTCTTGATGGCATCGAACTTTCTGTTTTTGTTTTAACCGATGGCAATTCTTATGTTCTTCTGCCTGAGGCTAAGGATTACAAACGTATTGGAGAAGGTGACAGTGGTTTGAATACAGGAGGTATGGGATCAGTTTCGCCAGTGCCATTTGCCACTGCTGATTTTATGCAAAAAGTTGAAGATAGAGTTATAAAACCTACAGTTGAGGGGCTTAAAACTGAAGGTATAGATTATAAGGGCTTTATCTTTTTTGGGTTGATAAAAGTGGGCGACGATCCTTATGTAATTGAATACAACTGCCGAATGGGTGATCCAGAAGCCGAATCGGTTATCCCTCGTATTAAAACCGACCTTGTAGAAGTGTTTCAGGCTGTAGGAAATGAAACATTAGAAAACATTAAGATGGAGTTTGATGATAGGTATTCTGCCGCCATTATGCTTGTTTCTGGCGGCTACCCCGAAGCTTATGTGAATGGCAAAGTCATTAAAGGAATTGATAAACTTAAAGATTGCATAGTATTTCATGCAGGTACCGAAATCGACATTAATACCAACGAGGTGAAAACTGCCGGAGGTAGGGTTTTGGCAGTTAATGCCTTTGGAAATACTTTGGATGGGGCTCTTAAACTGGTCTATGAAAAAGTAAGTTTAATTGATTTTGATGGTAGATATTTTAGATCGGATATTGGCTTCGATTTAAAAAAACAAGACTAAGGAATTGTTTGTCAAAATATATAAAACCGGCTATATTTCTCATGCTTTAAGCATTATAATTATTGCTATTGTAATCTGGTTACCAGCCTTTTTTGCTCAGCAAACTGGCATTGCAGATAGTTCAGCAACTTCACTTATCCTGTTTATTAATGCTTTTCTTGAAGGTAGTTATTTTGCAAGCATTATTATTTCTCTTATTGTAGTTATTGTTGCCGGACTGGTAATTAATAATTTGATTTCAACAAATGAAATCTCAGGCAAAACATCAATGCTGGGGTTCTTTTTCTTTGTTCTAGTAAATGCTTCAATAAGTTCAAATATTTTTGTGAACCAATTTCTGTTGGCTTCATTTTTTATTTTAATGATGGTTAATACATTGTTTAAAATACCAAAGGTTGAAGACACAATTCCTATTACATTTAATGCATCATTTTTTCTGGGTTTGGCGAGTCTGTTTTACGCCCCTTCCATATTGCTAATTTTTATTATTTGGGTAGCACTAATGATTTTTAGTGTGAGTACCTGGCGAGATTATGTTGTTACATTAATTGGTGTATTACTTCCATTATTCTTTACTTTCTTTTGGTATTATTTTATTAATAAGCAAGAGTTGTTTTACGCAATATTTATTGATGCGTTCCAATTCGACTTCAGCATAGTACCCATTTCAAATATAGATTTAACTATAGCAATCCTTTTATTAGGTTTTGTTTTGTTCTCTGTTTTAAAACTATCTGGTAGTTTGATGGAAAGAAGCATAGTCTTGCGACAGAAATTATCAATTACAATTTGGCTGTTAGTATTTTCGTTTTTAATAATCTTTTTATTTCATAAGCATCCGGCAAACGGAATATTGCTTTCGGTTCCTGTTACAATAATTTTAACTAATGTTCTTGCTGGAGTTAGTAAACTAAAGTGGTATGATTTATACATTAGTTTGGTTTTGATTCTGATTTTAGTAAATCACTATTTGCTGTTATTCTGATGCTTAAAGCAAAATTAACAAATAAAATAGAAGCCGGATGCGATGAGGCTGGAAGGGGATGTCTTGCTGGCCCTGTTTTTGCTGCCGCAGTAATTTTACCAAAAAATTATAAAAATAAAAACCTAAACGATTCAAAGAAAATAAACAAAAAACAAAGGGATACGCTAAGAAAAGTAATTGAAGAAGAAGCCTTGTATTGGGCTGTAGCCGAGGTTAGCCCTCAAGAGATAGATGAAATAAATATTCTTAATGCTTCTTTTTTGGCAATGCATCGTGCCATTGATAAATTGAAACAAAAACCTGAACTGCTGTTGATTGATGGGAACAGATTTAAGAAATACAAGAGCATCCCACATGAGTGTATAATTAAAGGCGACGGGAAATTTATGTCAATTGCAGCAGCATCTATTCTGGCAAAAACCCATCGCGATGAATTTATGAAGAAGGCAGCAATAACATATTCTCAGTATTTCTGGGAAAAGAATAAAGGATATCCAACCCTTGCACACAAAATGGCTATCCAAGATCATGGAATTTGCCCCTTACACCGGAAAACTTTTAATTATAACCTGCAATTGAAACTTGACCTATAAGAAACATGACCTCCCCACAAATGACTAATAACCAATAACTAAATGACCAATAACTAATGACCAATAACAAATTATCTCCTTCCTGAATTCCAACTGTAACAGGCTCCCAGATTTTGGGTTGAGCAACGCCCCTTTGACAAACTGAATTTTAGGCTAAAGTAAATATCCACACCATCAATATCGCTAACACCAAGCAAAACACCTAATCTTTCGGTACCTACGGTTAATGGACCAACCCTAACTGCAGCTCCTAAACTCAAATATTCATATTCCAATAATGAAACTGGTAAACTAAGTGCAAACAAGGAGTTTTCAAAGCGTGGTATAATAGATATCTGTGAGGGTTGTCGAACTTGCTTTGCATTAAACTGTATGGGTTGAATCCATAAAGCAGCAAAGTAAATGTCTTTAATAAAATTTCCTTCAAATTGCAGGCTAATAGTAGTAGGTAGTCCTATTGTAATCTTATCATCAGTTTTAGATTTGTTTGGGTCGTTGTAGAAAGCCTGACTTAACTGTTGCATAGAAACATTTAAGTTATGGTATTCCAGTGTGTCAAATTCTGCCCAATACACACTTACATTATCAAAATTATGCTTTTGCGCGTTTTGTTTAAATGTTATTCCACCTATATCTAAAAGTGAAATTCCAATGCGGTATAAATATTCTTCGTAAGGTTTACTGCAAAGTTTTCTTCCGCCTCGGTGAGGAAAGCGATTTTTTAGTCTGGTGAAAACAAAGCCCACATCAAGTCCTAGGCCATAACCCTTTACCAAAGGATTTTGGTAGATGGGCTCTTCTGAATTGTAGTCTACTGGTAAGGCCATTCCATATTCCGCCTCATAATTGTAAAACTCAATGGTTCGTGGGTCGTAAACAACATACTTAGCATTTTTATTTACACTGTAAGCACCTTCGTGTCCTAGTAAAAGTTTAGCGTTTACACCAAAACTTAATTTGCTTTTATAAAATCTATGAAAATCGTAACCCCAACTTGCAGAAACTTCTGACCATGTTAATGAGGAGAAACTAAAGTCGTTGTCATCGAAAATAACGTTTTGTAACGAATCGTAGGTGAGTCCTTCGTAAATAAATAATGGGATTTCGTAGGGAATATCTTTTGCGCTTACAACCATTCTTGTTTGTATTCCTATACCAAAAGCATGCTGACCTGCTTGAAGCATGGCCGAAGGTCCTATTACGCGTGTTGACTGTGTAAAAGTTTTCGGGTTGAGATTATCATAATAGGTGTACATTCCTGTGTATTTGTACTCACCATATTTTGGGATAATTGTGTCCAATTTAATTATTTCCCAAATATTTTTGTCTTGTTTTGGTATGTAGGCCCAATCATTCTTAAAAAAAGAATTCACGCTAACTACATTCACATCTAGGTAAACCTTTGATCCTGTAATTAAGGCTGGGTTGATTTGAGCAGTGTTAATACCACCAAAATTGCTGAAAACCGACCCCAACATTTGCTGTCCCAATGTTTGCGAACTAGAATGTACCAATAGAAGTAACAGTGAATAGTTAATCCACCTCTTCAATGTTGTTAGATGTAAAATTTGTTTTGCTTTTTGTTATTTTTCTGTTAACAAAACTAATAAAAATTTGAAGCGAATAACTAGTTTAACGAAAAAAATATAGAAAAGTTCTGCTTTTAAGGATTAGGTTTTGGCAATTATTTTTTAAAACCCCTCTTTTGTTTGTCCGAATAGCCATATTCATTATTGTAACATTTATTGTAAGTGATAGGCTTGCAACTACCTTTTCTTAAATTAAACTTAAGTGAGAAATAGAGGTCCATGCCATCAAGATTGCTTGTGCCAATCCAGGTACCAAGTTTCTCGGTACCAATGGTAAGAAAATATATCCTTAAAGAGGCACCTAATCTAATGTCTTTGTATTCATATAGCGAAACAGGCAGGGAAAATTCAATGCTACGTGTTTCTATTCTTGGTATTAATGAGAGTTCGGCAGGCCTACGAAGAGTATGGGCGTTTAGTCTTATTGGGTGTATCCAAAAGCCTCCTAGAAAAAGGTTCTTCATAATGTACACATCAGCCTGAACACTCAGTGCCGTTGGCAGTCCTATTTTAATGCTGTTTGCTTTTAAGGATGCATCAGGATCACCATAAAAAACATCACTGATATCGCCCATAAGTTGGTTGACATTACTGAAATTTATGGTATCGTAATTTTCCCATAAAACATTTACATTATCGTAGGAATGTAATTGAGCATTATTCTTGTATTTTATTCTTCCAATATCAAGAATAGAAACCCCAATTCGATATTTGTATTCTTCAAAGCGTTGTTCACAAGGGCGCCTCCATCGTTTGTTGTCAACAAACCTGCGCTTAATGTAAACAGCCCCAATGTCAAGTCCAATACCTCCTCCTTTTATTGTAGGTCCCGAATCGGGGAAGTCGCTGGTATTGTAATCCATTGGCAATGCAAAACCCAATTCGGCATCTAAGTTTTTCACATTGATAACACTGTCGTTTTGTACAATGTATTCAACATTTTTAACATCGGTATAGCCACCTGAATATCCCAAAAGGTATTTTACAGATATTCCAAGAGTAAGTTGCTGATCAAAATACTTAATAATGTTGTAGGCATAACTGAGGCCAACTTCACCCCAAACATTAGCCTGATAATCGATATTATAATCGTCGAATTTAATATTGTGCAGATCGTCGTATTTTAGGCTTTCGTAACCAAAAACAGGCATTTCCCATGGTAACTGGTTGCCAGTTGTAAAAACTCTTAGCCCTGTAGAGAAACCAAATGCATGGTCACCCCACTGATACATGGCAGAAGGCCCCATTAATCTTAGGTTAACTACTACATTTTTTAAATTTTGATTGTCGTAATAGAGAAAATTATTATTGTCCTCACCGTATTCAGGTAGTGGATTTACTTTAATTGCATCCCAAAGAGAATAATCGCCAGCAGGGATGTAAGCGAAATTATTCTGAACAAATAAATCACCACTAATAAGGTTAACACTTAAATAATCATGAGTGTTTGTCATCATTGCAGGATTTACCAGTATTGTTGTTACCCCACTGTAATTACCTAAAGTAATCCCAGTCATTTCCTGTGCCTCCACTTTGTTTGAAAAACTAATTAGTATAAAACCAATTATAATCGTCAGAAATGCCCTGATATTTAATATGATTCTTTTGATGTCCAACTTTGTTTAGCTTTGTTTTTTATGAGGGGGCTAATTTAGTATTTTCATTAGTACAATTAATAATCACACAGATTTTTTTGAAAGGTATTTTTTAGATAGGGTAGTTTGACATCAGTTTTTTGAAAAGGATGTTTAATAACTGACTAAATTAAAAATGATATATTTGCCAAAAGGATATAAATTAAGTTTATGTACGAAACACTTTCTTCCCTCGATCACATTAGGTTAAATTTTAATGCAGAAGGTTTACATGCCCTCAATATTGCCATTGGCTTTATAATGTTTGGCGTTGCTCTAGAAATTAAAATTTCGCAATTTAAAGATTTGATTAGCAGTCCAAAATCGGCATTAATAGGGTTTGCATCGCAATTCTTTGTTTTGCCATTTCTTACTTTTTTAATTACAATTATTTTAAAGAATTATTTAACTCCAACAGTGGCTTTAGGGATGATTTTGGTTGCTGCCTGCCCAGGTGGTAATTTGTCAAACTTCATTTCTTCACTTGCAAAGGCAAATGTTGCATTATCGGTAAGCCTTACTGCAATTGCAACAATTTTTGCTGTTGTTCTTACTCCTTTAAACTTCTCGTTATGGGGAAATTGGGCAATAAGTGTTTATGCGCATGCCGATGCTGATACCTTGGTCAGGCCACTGGAGATTGATGTTGTTCAGATGTTTAAAACAGTTTTTATTATTCTTGGCATTCCATTAATTTTGGGTATAACCATTGGAAACAAATACCCAAAATTCACAAAAAAAATAGCAAGGCGTGTAAAGCAAGTCTCAATGCTGATTTTTACAGCAGTTATTATACTTGCTTTTGCAAAAAATTCAGAACATCTGGGTGGATACATGAAGTATATTTTTGTAATAGTATTAGTCCACAATGCCTTGGCACTTGGTACTGGTTATTTTCTTGGAGTAATATTTAAGCGTCCTCTTGCCGACAGAAGAACACTATCAATTGAAACCGGTATTCAAAATTCAGGACTGGCTTTGGTACTTATTTTTAACCCTAAAATATTCCCGCCTGAAATGGAACTTGGTGGTATGGCAATTATTGCTGCTTGGTGGGGAATATGGCATATGCTTGCCGGACTTGTTCTTGCTGGTTACTGGACAAAGTTCACCTACGGACTGACAAAAAAATCACAAGCAACTGTTTAGATGGGTAAAGATAATATTGAAAAGAATTTGTTTTTGCATCGGGTTCTCTTCGTTTACGTTGAGTTTTGGCATAACATAATATTTTACAAAAAAGTTGTAGTTGTTAATAAGGAAAACATCCCTGAAGATGGAAATGTAATTTTCACACCCAATCATCAAAATGCATTAATGGATGCACTTGCTCTACATTTTATTATAAAAAGACCGTTAGTGTTTGTGGCAAGGGCTGATATTTTTAAGAAAAAGGCTGTTGCTGCATTTTTGTACTTTCTTAAAATATTACCCATTTATCGTATCCGTGATGGAATAGATAGTTTGGAACGAAACAAAGAGATATTCGCAAAAACCGTAGATATTTTAAAAGCAGGAAATAGTTTGGCAATCCTTCCGGAAGGTAATCATGGTAGCAAACGCAGACTTCGCCCACTTAAAAAAGGTTTTGCACGTATTGCTTTTCAAACAGAAGAGGCAAACAACTTTGGCATGGATCTTAAAATTGTACCCATTGGGCTCGACTACAGCGATTATGAAAGTTTCAGATCGACCTTGTTTGTAAATTTTGGCGAGCCGATAAGTGTGAGTGATTATTACGATCTTTATAAAGAAAATGCGCCTCTGGCTTTAAATAAGATAAAGGATAAACTGGCTGAATCTATTAGTAAAGTAATGATAAATATTAAGAGCATTGAATATTATGATCTTTACGACAATTTAAGGAATATATACTCAAATAGATATTGCGAAAAACTTGGATTGCCAAACAGCGAGCAGCCAAATAAATTTAAAGCCGATAAACTTCTGATTGAAAAACTTGAAAAGTTTGAAATAAAAAAATCTGCCGAAATAAAATCAATGCAGAGTTTGGTAAATAAATATGTAAGAGGACTAAAAGGAACTAAAATTTCGAGTTCCTGCTTTGAAAAGGACCCCCAGTCTTTACTTTCTCTTATTGTAAGTTCGCTGCTTCTAATATTGTTTTTACCGTTCTATTTATACGGTTTAATTGTAAATATTATACCTTACCAATTATCGCTTGCCTCAACAAAAATAATAAAGGATCGTCAGTTTTTTAGTTCCTTTAAAATGGTGGTTTTGATGTTTGCAACACCAATATTTTATGCTTTGGAAACATGGGTTTTCTCAGCATTTACAACCGACCCGTTTAAATGGTATTATTTTTTGCTTAGTTTGCCTGTTTCAGGGGTTATTGCATGGATTTGGCACAGCAATGCTTTAAAACTCTTAATGCACTGGCGACTATTTTTATTGAAAACCAGAAAAGCAAAAACCTATAAATTACTCAGGTTAATGCTTGACAATATTTTTACAAAGACCGATGAGATAGTTGGAAGTTGAGTAGTTGAGTAGTTTAGAAGTTTAGAAGTTTAGAAGTTGAGAGGTATAGTGGTTAGTGCCCAATCTAGCTCTTACTTGCAATGCGAATACTTGAAAGAACCCTTATTGTTACTATGCGTGAAAAACCAGCAACCAGCAACCAGCAACCAGCAACCAGTAACTTGCATCCAGCAACCTATTCCCCAATCATCAACTTACCAAAAGCCGTTTCATCATTCATCATTTCCAATGCCTTCTTAATTTCGTGATCCATAACGGAAATAACTTCAAAATAATCTCCATTCTCAAAAATATTTCTGGCAATTAGGGCTTTTAACTGTAGTTTGACAAAATCAATATTATGATCCAAGTCTTCGCTTTTCACTTCAATTTCCTCATCTTCGGCCATTGAAAGGAATTTTTCGAAATCCTTTTCCGTTATGGCAAATTTAGCGTTGAAACTTTTAAAATCAATGTATTCATTAAGTAGCGACTTTCTGTTCTCGTCAAGGTACTCATTCACAAAACGGTTTACAATTCCCTTTCTGATAAATGAAGAATAAAGATCGTTGAAACGAGCAGAGTCAAGAGGCACAAAAATATCGGGCATTACACCACCGCCACCATAAACAGTACGTCCGTTATCGGTTTTATATTTTAGGCTGTCGGGGAAGTTTATGCTATCGGCATTTACAAATTCGCCATGATCGTATCTGTTTTTAAAGTCGAGGTAATATTCATCAGTACCTTCGCTATACGATTTTTGAATACAACGCCCCGAAGGAGTGTAATATCGTGCAACTGTAAGTCTGACCACCGATTTGTCGGGCATCTGAAATGGTCGTTGAACCAATCCTTTTCCAAACGAACGGCGACCAATAATCAATCCTCTATCCCAATCCTGAACAGCACCCGAAACAATTTCAGATGCAGATGCAGAACCTTCGTTTATCAAAACAATAAGTTTTCCGTTTTCAAATTCTCCTTTAGTTGTTGCCACCAATTCCTGACGCTTAGTATGAATTCCTTCAGTATAAACAATCAATTCGCCATCAGGAAGAAACTCATCGCTGATGGTCATTGCAGTACCAAGGTATCCACCGCCATTTCCCCTAAGGTCAAAAATCAAATTTTCAAGTCCCTGAGTTTTTAGTTCGGTAATTGCCTCATTAAATTCATCCAGCGATGTTTTTGAAAACCTGTTTAACTTAATGTAACCGGTTTTTTTGTTAAGCATAAATGAAGCATCCAGACTATTAATGGGTATTTTATCTCTGATAATTTCAAAATCGATTAAATTCTTATTGCCCCTACGGTAAATGCCCACAACTACCTTAGTGTCTTTTTTTCCTCTAAGGTGATCCATTACCCATTGGTTAGTAATGTCCTCGCCATAAGCATCTTCACCGTCAACGGTAATTATTTTGTCGCCGGCAAGTATTCCTACCTTATCGCTGGGGCCACCCGGAATTGGCGAAACCACAAGTATTGTATCCTTAAAAAGTTGGAAGGTAATGCCAACTCCTTCAAAACTTCCTTTAAGAGGCTCATCGGCTTTTTCAACTTCCTTGGCCGGAATATAGGCCGAATGAGGATCGAGTTCTTTTAATGTTTGTACAAATACCTGTTCTGCCAGATCAGGCATGTCAAGAGTATCGACATAAAAGTTGTTGATGTAATAAAACAAAGCAGACATTTTTTTTGTGGTTTTGTCCTGATCCATTTCTTTTACATTTTTCTGTTGACCGTATTGGGCAGTTAGACTAAAGGGTAATAAAACTGCAAGAAATATTAAAGATTTAAGAGTGAAGCGCATATTTTTAAAATTTTGCCAAAAGTAATAATTTGATTAAAAACGCAATATTTAATAAACTGTTGTAATCAATATGTAATTTGTCTTGATAAAATACTGGCATTTGG